>JAFSUV010000188.1 GCA_017450425.1 Kiritimatiellia bacterium | reverse complement strand
TGCGCCGGTTTCCGGATCTTCGGCGTTTTCGAACGCCACGTCGATTTCGGCGAGCCCGGCGATTTGCGAAGCGGGCAGTTCCGCGCTGAAAACGCCGTCGGAATCGTTCGACAGGGCGAAGCGCGCGATGTCCGGCGCGCCCGGAGTCGGCGGGCGCACGGCGAGAAACCCATCCACGCCCTGCGCCACGCCGTAGGAGGAAAGGAGCGAAAAGTCGATGCGCACGGAGTCGAACTCCCTGTGCGGGACTTTGAAGCGCCAGGCCCTCGCCTCGCCGGGGGAAACCGGGAGAAACGCCCCGCTGCGCAAATCTTCCAGCGCTGCGGCGGCGAGTCTCAAGTCGCCGCCGGAGAGCCGCGCCGCGAGCTCTTCGTCGTACTTGAGGTCGCGCTCGAAAACGACCCTTGACGGCGCTCTTGCGGCCTCGGGCGCGCGGACTGTCGCCACGGCGAACACCGCGACAAGCGAGCATCCGAGAAGCGCGGCGTCGAGGAAGACGAGCGCAAGGAACCGGCCGAGCCAGATGTCGAGCGCGGAAGCGGGCGACACCGCGTCGCAGCTGAAGCGGCGGCGCTCGATTTCGGAGGCGATCGACGCCCCGCCGGTCCAGAGCGTGGCGACGCAGAGGATGGCGAACGCCGCTCCGAGCGGCCACGACACCGCCATGCGCAGCGCGCCGGCCTCGGTGCCGTCCGCATCGAGCCGGAGCGGCAGGGCGACCGTGGCCGCCGCAAGGAGCGGCAGAAGCGCGAGAACGAGGCGCGACCGGGCAGCGGCGCGTACGCCGAAGCGGAACGACGAAACTATTGTGCGGACTTTCACGGGGCTGGATTCTACCCTTGCGCGGGGCGGTGCGCTCGCCGCGCCTACACGCGGTTTTCAGGCGCGGCGGAGTCCGCGTTGCGGCGGGCGGTTTCGATTACGCTGAGGGCGGTCGCCCTGCCGATGCCCGGCGCGGCTGCGGCGACCTGCTCCAAAGTCGCGGCGGCGATGCGGCGCACGGAGCCGAAGGCGCGCAGCAGCTGCCGCTTGCGCGCTTCGCCCACGCCTTCCACCTCGTCGAGCGCCGACTCCCGGATGCGCTTGAGGCGGAGGGAGCGGTTGTACGTTATGGCGAAGCGGTGCGCTTCGTCGCGAAGGCGGATGAGCACGCGCAGCGCTTCGCTGTCGCGCGGCAGCACGATTTCGTCCGTGCCGTCCGGCCAATCGACCACGATGATTTCGTACCGCTCGGCGAGCCCCACGGTGGGCAGGTGTCCGAGACCGATTTCCCCGAGGCGCGCCCGCGCGGCCCTGAGCTGCGTGACGCCGCCGTCGAGCATGACGAGATCCGGCATGCTGCCGCCTTCGTCGCGAAGGCGACTGTAGCGCCGCCCCACGACTTCGGCGATGCTCGCCGGGTCGTCGATGCCCTGCACGGTCTTGATGCGGAAACGGCGGTATCTGCGCGGCGCAGGCATGCCATCCACGCTCGCCACCATCGACGCCACGGTGAGAAGCCCGCCGAGGTGGGAGATGTCGAAGCCCTCTATCACGCGCGGCGCCCCCTTCAGGCGCAGCAGGGCGCCGAGCTCGGCGCATCCGGCACCGCTTTCGCCGGGCCGCCGGAAGGAACGGCGGCAAGTTCGCGGTACGTCTTGCGCGACATTTCGCGCAGCGCTTCGATGGTGTCGCGCACTTGCGCCGCCTTTTCGTAGTCCTGCGCCGCCGCCGCGGCCCGCATTTCCGCCGCAAGTTCGGAAAAGACCACGGGGTTTCCGCGCCTGACGAACGCGCACGCCTCGTCGAACCGGGCGCGGTATTCTTCGGCCGAAATTTTTCCGATGCACGGCGCGGAGCACGCGGCGATGCGGTCGTCGTGGCAGTGCCGGTGCGTTTCGGGGTCGGGATTCGCGGCCTCGCACTTGCGCAGTCCCCAGCGCCGCTCGGCGAAATCGCGCACGGTGCGGACCACGGTCGAGGACGGAAAAGGCCCGAAATATTCGTCGCCGTCGTCCCGGACGATCCTCTTTTCCGAAAAGCGCGGGAGCGGCAGGTGCCGCTCGGCCTTGAGCGCGAGGTAGCGCTTGTCGTCGCGCAGCGCGGTGTTGAAGCGCGGCCTGTAGTCCTTTATGAGCCGGCCCTCGGTGAGCAGCGCCTCCGCCTCGTTGCGGACCTCGATCCATTCCAAATCCGCGAAACTCTTCACCATGCCGCGCCGCTTCGGGCTTTCGCGGCTCATCCTGCCGGGGTCGAAATAGCTGTTGACCCGCCGTTTCAGGTTTATCGCCTTGCCGACATAGACGATCTGCCCGTTCTCGTCGCGAAAGACGTAGCATCCGGGCTTGGACGGCAAGTCCCGGAGTTTCGCGCGAAGTTTTTCCGGCGGGTCAATCATGGCGCAGGATGGCGGAGTCTCTCATGCCCGCGATATTACTCCATGCCGCCGCCGTGCGCAACTTTGCGCGCCGGTTTGCAATCCCTGCCGGCCGCGAAAATTGAAAACAGGGCTATGGCATCGCCCTTCTGCTTGTGGTTGGAGTAAAAAAAAGTTAGTCTTGACTAACGGGGGGGGGGGTGATACCCTTCAAGGCGTCCCCTTTGGCGCATGGTGCGCCAAGGGGCGATCCCCGACACTCATGAAAAAGCAACTTCTTGCGGCGCTTGCCGCAGTTTTCGCGTTCGCCGCTGGTGCGCGCGCGGACATCACGGTCAAAAACGTCGCCGCCCTCCAGCGCTACCCGTGGAACGGCTTGGTCGATATCACCTGCACCGTGTCGGGAATCGAGGGCGAGACGAACGGCCTGAAGCTGGCTGTCGCGGCGGTGATGCCGGACACGGGCCGCGCCCGCCACGTGAGGCACGTGCAGGTGGAAAAGGGCGGCGCGTGGTCTGACGACCGCGAGATCGCGACGAACGGCACCTACCGCCTCCTCTGGGACTCCGCCGCCGACCTCGGCCCCGTGCGCTACACCAACATGACGGTGCGCGTCTCCTTCGACGCCCACGAGAGGGTCCAACTCTGGGAGGGCGGGCCATTCTGGGCCACGACCAACGTCGGCGCGGAGGAGCCGGAGGAATACGGCCTCTACTTCTGGTGGGGTGACACCGTGGGCTATCGCCGCGAGGGCAATGCCTGGGTCGCGAGCGACGGCTCGTCGCAGAACTTCTCGTTCTCTTCCGGCAACACACCCACATACGGTAAGAGTATTGCTACTATGCAGAGCGAGGGGTGGATCGTGTCGAAGGACGGCACGAACGTGCTTGCGCCGGAGCACGACGCGGCGCAGGCGCACTGGGGCGGCTCGTGGCGGATGCCGACGTACCAGGAACTCTACGACCTCTGCTACAACAAGTGCGACTGGACGTGGACGACGCAGAACGGCGTGAACGGCTACGTGGTGCGCGGGCGCGGCGACTACGCCTCCGCGAGCATCTTCCTCCCCGCCGCCGGCGGCGGCCTCGGGACTTCCCTCGGCTACGCCGGGTCCGACGGCTACTACTGGTCGTCCGTTCCCTACTCGGATTCCTACTACGCGGGGTACCTCTACTTCTATTCCGGCAGCCACAGCACGGACGACTACTACCGCTACTACGGGTTTTCCGTTCGTCCCGTCCAGGGTTTCGCCGAATAGCGAGCG
>JAFSUV010000187.1 GCA_017450425.1 Kiritimatiellia bacterium | reverse complement strand
GCCGTTGCCGGCGCCCCCGCAGCCGCCGCAGCGCCGACGATCCTGCGCCCCGCGGCCGGCGCCGCGCTGCGGCTCCCCGGCGAAGCGCCGTGGAGCGTCGCCGTGGAAATCGCCGGCGTGAAGGCCGGGGAAACGCTCTGGTGGACGCTCGACGGCGTCCCGTGCGGCGCGCAGGATTCGGAAAAGCCGTTTTTCGCGCCGGTCCGCTCGCCCGGGACGCATACCGTGGGCTTCTCCACCGCAGAGGGCGAAACCGCCGCGGTGGAGTTTTCGGTCACGAGCCCCAGCGAACGACCGAAGCGCCCCAGGTGAGGCCGGCGCCGAACGCGACGAAGAGAACGTTGTCGCCAGCCTTGATGCGACCGTCCGCCACCGCCAGGTCGAGCGCCACGGGGATCGAGGCGGCCGTGGTGTTGCCGGTGCTTTCGATCGTTGACACCACTTTTTCCATCGGCGTGTCAAGCGACTTCGCCACCGCCTGTATGATGCGGATGTTGGCCTGGTGCGGGACGATCCAGTCGATGTCGGACGGCTTGAGCCCGGCTTCCGCGATGGCCTTGCCCGCTATGTTCGCCATGTTGCGCACGGCGTGCTTGAAGATGGTGTGCCCGTCCATTTTCACGAAGCCGCGGTGCGCTTCGAGCGTCTCGACCGAAGTCGGGAGCGCCGAGCCGCCGGCCTCGATGAACAGGAGCGGCGCGAGCGAGCCGTCGGTGCCGGTGGCGCACGAAAGCACGCCGCCCCCGGCTTCCTCCTCCGCGCGCCGCAGCACGACCGCCCCGGCGCCGTCGCCGAACAGGATGCACGTCGTGCGGTCGGTCCAGTCCGTGATGGCGCTCATCTTCTCGGCCCCGATCACGAGGGCGGTTTCGACCGCGCCGGTCTCGACGAACTGCCGCGCCACGTCGAGCGCGTAGATGAAGCCGGAGCAGGCGGCCGAGATGTCGAAACACGTCGCGTTCGCGAGGCCGATCTTCGTCTGCACCAGGCACGAGCAGGCCGGAAGCGGCGAATCGGGCGAAATCGTCGCCACCACCGCGAGCTGGACGTCCTCCGGCCGGACTCCGGCGCTTTCAAGCGCCCTGCGCCCGGCCGCGGCGGCCATGTCGGAAGTGTTTTCGCCCTTTCCGGCGATGTGGCGGGAGCGTATGCCCGTGCGCGGGAAAATCCATTCGTCGGACGTATCGACCATCTTCGCCAGGTCGTCGTTGGTCAGACGCCCGGACGGCAGGAACGACCCGGTTCCGGCGATCGCGGCGCGGTAAAGGCGGGTTTTCATTTGGCCTCCATTTCGGCAAGACGCGCGGTGATTTTCTCGGCGACGTCCTGCCGCACGCATTCGGCGGACACCCGTATCGCGTGGAAAATCGCCTTATGGGACGACGCGCCGTGCGTGATTATCACGGTGCCGTTCACGCCGAGAAGCGGCGCGCCGCCGTAAACCTCCGGGTCCATCACTTTCTTGAGGTGCCGCACTCCGCCGTAGATGAGGAGCGATCCCAGCACCCGCAGCGGATTGCGCGTCAACTCCTTGCGCAGCATCGCGGAAATCGCGCGCGCTTCGCTCTCGATCGTCTTCAAGACCACATTGCCGACGAAACCGTCGGCCACGCAGACGTCCATCTCGCCCTTGAACAGGTCGTGACCCTCCACGTTGCCGCGGAAGTTGACGAGCGGATTGGCCTTCAGGAGCGCGTGGGCCTCCTTCGTGCGGGTGTCGCCCTTCTCCTCCTCGGTGCCGATGGACAAAAGGCCCACCGAAGGGTTCTTCTGCCCCATCACCGCCGAGCTGTAAATGCCGCCCATCACGGCGAACTGCTCCAGTTCGCGCGGCGTGCAATCGACCGTCGCGCCCATGTCAAGCAGCAGATACGGCTTGCGCAGGGACGGCAGCACGGTGCCGATCGCCGGGCGCTTCAAGTAGCGCACGCGCCCCACGAACAGCAGCGCGCCGGCCACCATCGCGCCGGTGGAGCCGGCGCTGAGGAAGGCGTCCGCCTCCTTGTGCCGGAGCATCTGCATGCCGCGCACGATCGACGAGTCGCGCTTCGTGCGCACGGCGTGCGCCGGCGCTTCGCCCATCTCGATCGTCTCCGTGGTGTGCGCCACCTTCAGGCGGCCGGACTCGACCGCCTTGTTTGCGGCGAGTTCCGCACGGACGGCGGCGCCGTCCCCCAGCAGCACGATTTCGAGCTCTGGCCACGCGCGGGAAGCCTCTACGGCACCCCTGACGATCTCTCGGGGGGCGAAGTCGCCCCCCATGGCATCAACGGCTATGCGCATCCGGTCAATTCCGCCGCGCGTTGGCGGCGCGGCGGACCGAAAAGGGAAAAACCGCGATTATTCCGCCGCGGGAGCCGCGATGGTGACCACCTTGCGGCCGCGGTACATGCCGCAGGCAGGGCACGCGCGGTGCGACTGGACAGGAGCGCCGCATGCCGGGCAGATGCCGACAGCGGGCACCACTGCCTTCTTCTGCGCCTTGCGCATGCGAATCTTCATCTTCGATTTTTTGCGTTTAGGGACTGCCATTTCCGGTCTCCTGTCTTATTTGCCTTGGTTTCCTGTTTTTTCTTCCGGGGGCGTGCGTTATCGTGAGTCGTACCCCCGAACATCGCGTCCAACGCGCCCCAGGGGCTGTCGCTCGGAGCGCACTCGCGCCCCTTGCCGCCGCCGCCGGGCCGGGCCGCCGGCGCCGGGCCGGGGCACTCGTCCGAGCAGATCGGGTGGTTGGGCAGGGCGAGAAGAATACTCTCGCGCAAGTCCGAAGTCAAGTCAACGCAGGATTCCGCCGGATCGACTTCGCGCTCGATCGAAATCTCCGCAGTGTAGCGGCGGCGCAACGCTCCGCCGCACCGGCAGCACGTGCCGGAAAAATCGGCGCCGGCCGAGCCGGCGGCGAGCAGCGTCGTGCCGACGAGGCGCGCCTTGAGGTCGTACTCCATCGGCCCGGCCGGGCGGATGACGTCCCGCGCGCCGAAGTCCCACGCGAGCGCCGAAGGGGGATCCTTTCCGGCGAATCCCGCCGCGCCGCCGCCGGGGGGAAGCTGTTTCAGGTCGATTTTCATGGTCTTTCGGGGCGCCCATCATACCACGGATCGGTTTTGCGCCCGCCCGTCCCTTTCGGCTGGAAACCCAAAGCCCGGTTTCGCCGGAACAATCGGGATTTCGGGATTATGGTATTATTCGCGGAAACTGCGATTCCACTTTTTTCGCCAGAGGGAAAAACCATGACATTCGACCTCCTCTTCGCCGCGCAAAACGCGTCATCCGGCATGCCGGCGTTTCTCTTCGTCCTTGTCGCGTTCGGCATGGTGCTGTTCGTCTCGTTCGCCACGGTGGCGCGCTTCTACAAGCGCTGCCCGTCAGACCGCATCCTCGTGATCTTCGGCAAAGTCGCCGGCGGGCGCTCCGCGCACTGCATCCACGGCGGCGGCGCGTTCATCGTGCCCCTCATCCAGGACTACTCGTACATCAGCCTCACGCCGATGACGATCAACATCCCGCTCCAGGGCGCGCTTTCGTTCCAGAACATCCGCATCAACGTGCCGAGCACGTTCACGGTCGGCGTCTCGACCGATCCGGCGGTGATGGTCAACGCGGCGGAGCGTCTGCTCGGACTCCGCGCCGAGGCCATCGAGGACATGGCCAAGGAAATCATCTTCGGCCAGCTGCGCCTCACCGTGGCGTCGCTCACGATCGAGCAGATCAACCAGGACCGCGAGAGCTTCCTCGCCGAAATCCGGCAGAACGTCGAGCCGGAGCTCAACAAGATCGGCCTCAAGCTCATCAACGTCAACATCACGGACATCACGGACGAGAGCGACTACATCGAGAGCATCGGCAAGAAGGCGGCCGCCGAGGCGATCAACAAGGCCAAGGTCGATGTCTCGCGCGAGCAGAAAGTCGGCGCGATCGGCGAAGCGGAAAACAACCGCGAAATGATCGTCACGGTGCAGGAAAACGCGGCCGAGGCCGAGAAGGGCAAAAAGCGGGCCGAAGCCGGGCAGCGCGTGTTCGTGGCGGAGCAGGAGGCGAGCGCGGTCGATGGCGAAAACGCCTCGAAGGCGCAGATCGCCGAGTCCAACTCCAAGCTCGCGGTGCGCACGGCCGAGGCGATGCGCGTCGCGGAAGTCGCCAACCGCGCCGCCGAGGCCGCAATCCAGAAGGCGCAGTACGAAGTCGAAATCCAGCGCCTCGCCGCTGCGGAAATCGCGAAGAAGGAGACGGACCGCAGGCAGATCCAGATCGCGGCCGAAGCCGAGGCGGACCGTCTGCGCACCGTCGCGAAAGGCGAGGCGGACGGCGTGCTGCTCAAATACCAGGCCGAGGCCGAGGGCGTGCAGACGCTCCTCGCGGGCAAGGCCGCGGGCTACAAAGCGCTCGTCGATAGCACCGGCGGCGACACGCGGGCCGCAGCCACGCTGCTCATGATCGAAAAGCTCGAGGAAATCGTCGCGCGCCAGGCGGAGGCGATTTCGAATCTCAAGATCGACAAGGTGACGGTGTGGGACTCCGCCGGCGGCGGCGACGGCGGCAGGGGGTCTTCCACCGCGGCGTTCGTTTCGTCGCTCGTAAAGAGCCTGCCGCCGCTGCAGGACGTGGCGGCGATGGCCGGGGTCGAGCTTCCTTCCTACCTTGGCCGCGTGAAGGACGACAGCAAGCCGGCCGGTGCGGCCGATGCGGCGAAAGGCGGAGAAGTCTGATGCAGGATTCGCAAAAAGGGCGCTTTTTCTCGTGCGCCAACTGGGCGGCGTTCTGGGCCGGCTCGGTCGTTTCGTTTCTCGTCTATTTCGCGACTTGCGCCCCGAGCGTGACGCTCGAAGACTGCGGCGAGCTGGCGGTGGCGGGAGACTACGCCGGCGTGCCGCACCCGCCGGGATACCCTTCGTGGACGATGTGCGCGTGGCTTTTTGCGCGCGTCCTGTCGTTCGTGACGTTCCGCGGGCAGCCGAATCCCGCGTGGGCGATAGCGGTGATGTCCGCCTTCTGGGGCGCGCTGGCCATCGGCCTCATGGCGATGCTCGTCTCGAAAACGGCGGCGGACATTCTGCGCTTCCGCACCGGCGAGCGCGGCGTGGAGTCCGGCGCCGCGCACAAGTTCTCCTCCTTCGAGGAAACCACGGGGTTCGTCTCGGGTGCGGCGGCGGCGCTCGTCTTCGCCTTCGCGCCGGTCATGTGGTCGCAGTGCACGATCGTCGAAGTCTATAGCTTCAACGCCTTTTTCCTCATGCTCCTCATGCTGCTCGCCTACAAGTGGCTGTGCGTGCAGGGATCGAAGCTCCTCGTCTCCACCGCGTTTTTCTTCGGGCTCGGACTGACGAACTACCAGGTGCTGCTGCTGGCGCTCGTGCCGCTCGTTTTCGCGATCATGCTCCGGGACATCCACCTGTTCAGGGATTTCGTCGTCGCGTCGATTCCGTTCGGCATCGCCGCAGGGGTGCTGAAACTCGGCGCGCTCTACTCGCAACCCGGTTTCCCGAAGCATCCGCCGCTCGATCCGGGGTGTCCCGTGGGCGGGGCGGTGATCGATCCGGGCTGGTATTGGGCCGTCATCGTCCTCGCCGCGGCGTTCGTCGCGGCGGTCGGCGTACGCGGCTGGATTTGCGTGTCCGGGAAGCGCGGAAACGCGCCGGCCGGGGGGGAGGACGCCAAGGTGCCGCTCGCCATCGCCGCCGCCGTTTCCGGCGCGGCGCTGCTGCTCGCGTGCGTGTGCGCGCCGACCGCCACCGACCCGTACGCCGGACATTTGCAGGAGCTGACGCGGCAGGCGCTCGCGGAAGGCCAGCCCGATCCCGTGTTCCACTGGGCGCTTCCGGCGCTTGCGTTTGCCGGGGCACTTGCCGCGATGTGGTGCTTCGCCGTCAAGTCTCCGGGCGGGCTGTGGTTCGCCGCCGCCGCGACCGGGCTCACGCTGCCGCTCGCCATCCTGCTCAAAAAGGGGGCGCAGCTCGGTCTCACGCACCCGCTCAGCGGGTTTTTCGCCGTGTACGTGGCGATGGACGCCGCAGTCCTCGCACTCGCCTATTTCCTCCTCGAGCGCGGCAAGACCGTGGCGGCGGCGCTCCTTGCCGCTCAGGCCGGCGCGGCGTTTTACGTCTTCATGCCGATCGCGAGCGACGTCTGCCCGCCGATGAACTGGGGCTACCCGCGCACGTGGGAAGGCTTCAAGCACGCCCTTTCGCGCGGCCAGTACGAGAAGATATCCCCGACTTCGATGTTCAGTTCGCTGTTCATCCACCAGCTCGGCGACTATTTTTCCGACATGCGCATGCAGTTCACGCTCGTACTGGCGCCGTTCGGACTGGTGCCGTTCGCTTCGTGGAAACTGCGGCGCGGCGGCCGCGCCGCGTTCGACACCACGCCGTGGGCCGCCGCGGCCGCGGCGGCGATAGCCGCCATGGTGGCGATCGACAAGGTGAGCGCCGGCATCGACCTCGCGGGCTTCAGGATCGACAAGGCGCTCTTCCTTGCGCTTCTCCTGGCCGGCGCGATCGGGCTGCACGCCATTGCGGCGCGCTGCTTCGCGCCGCTGGTGCGCACCGCGCTCGGCCGCACGGGCGCCGATGTCTCGGCGCGCGTCGTTTCCGGCCTTTCCTTCCTCTCGATCGCGCTTGTCGCGGCCGGGTTCGCCGGCGGATTCATCAACGCCGTGGCGGAGTTCGCCCTCGAAAACGCGGGGCTGAGCGAGGGGTCGCCGTCGTGGGGTGTGTGCGACTTCACCCTCACCGCAGTGTCGTTCGCCGCATATCTCGCCTTCGTGGTGTGGGTGTTCGCCCGCGAAACCGCGGGGCGGCCGGTGTTCGAGCCTGCGATCTCCGCGACCGGGGCGCAGTGGCACGTCGTGTCGTTCGTCTGCTTCCTCATGATGAGCATAGTCCTCATCGCGCTCGCGAACCCGCACGGCGACGTGCAGGACTCGTTCATCCAGAAGGTCAAGTTCATCGCCTCGCACGGCCTCTACGCGCTCTGGATCGGCTACGGGCTCGCCTTCGCGCTGCTGGCGGTGCGCCGCCGCCGCGCGGTGTTCGCCGCAGGGTGCGTCGCGGCGCTCGCCGCGCCGCTCATACCGATCCACGAAAACTACTTCAATTTCCATTTGGCCGACGTCACGAGCGCCGCCGACCAGAACGGCCACGACTTCGGGTGGCAGTTCGGCAACTACCAGTTGCGCGGCGCCGAGGCGATGGCGGAAGAGCTTTCGCCGGACGAAGAGCCGCTGCCCAATCCATTCTTCCCGCCGGCGATGGACGAAAACGCCGTGTTTTTCGGCGGCACCGACCCCGGGCGCTTCGTGCCGACGTACATGATCTATTCGGCCCGCGTCCGTCCCGACGTTTACCTCATCACCCAAAACGCGCTCGCCGACAATACGTACCTCGACACCATGCGCGGACTCTACGCCGATGACATCTGGATGCCTTCGACGGACGACAACCGCATCGCCTTTTCCGAGTACGCCGAGGGCGTGCGCACGGGGCGCTTCGCCGACTTGGGCGGGCTCTCGATCGACGCGAACGGCAGGGTTTCCGTAAACGGCGCCTACTCGGTGATGGAGATCAACGGGCTGCTTTGCCGGCAGATTTTCGAGCGCAACAAGGCGCGGCATTCGTTTTACGTGGAGGAGTCCTACGCGATCCAGTGGATGTACCCGTACCTGTCGCCGCACGGCCTCATCATGAAGCTCAACGCCGACAGGGTGCAGTGGAGCCCCGCGCTCGTCGCGGACGACATGGACTTCTGGGACTGGTACTGCCGCCGCTTCCTCTCGAACGCGAAGTTCGGCCGCGACTTCCCGGCCCGCAAGTCGTTCAACAAGCTCCGCTCCTCCATCGCCGGCGCCTACGCGAGCCGCGGCGACCTCAGGCGGGCGGAGCGCGCGTTCCGGCAGGCGCATTCGCTCTTCGTCTATTCGCCGGAGACCGCGATGCGGCTCGCGCGCGAAGTGCTGATGCCGACGCGCCGCCTCGACGACGCCGTGGGCGTCTTCGAGCAGCTCCACGCCCTCGATCCGAACAACCGCGCGCTGCCGCTCGAAAGTCTGCGCGAGATGCGCGACGCCGAAGCGCGCGTGCGCGAACTTTCGCCGCGGCTGGAATCCGGAGATCCGCTGTCGGACGCCGAGCTGCTTGAGCTGCTGGCCGACGCGCTCTCTTCGGGCATGGCCCAAACCGCATCGCGGACGCTCGGCGCCATCGTGTCCGAGCCTTCGCGCGATCCGGTGACGGTGTTCAAGGCGTCGATGAAGCTCGCCGCCGCCGGGCACAAGGCCGAGGCGTCGCCCTTCCTCGCCGCATTGAAGCCGGAGTTTTTCGAAATGGTTTCATCGGACGATCTGCGCACCGTGGCCGACTGCCACGTGGCGGCAAAGGACCCGCGCGCGGCGGCGGCCACGCTTTCGGCGATGCTCAAGCGCAATCCGTCCGACTGGGCGGTCTGGATTGAATACGCGGTGTCGCTTGCAAGCGTCGGGGACAACCGGCGCGCTTCGCAGGCTCTCGCCTACGCGCTGCGCACCGGAGGCAACGAGGCGCGCCAGGCCCTGGCGCGACTTCCGGCCGAAATGGCGGAGGCGGTGCGCCCGCTCCTCATGCAGCGCCAAGGCCCCGGAGGACAATCGAAGTGAAGACGGTTTTCATAGACGGCTCGGCCGGCACCACCGGCCTCAGAATCCGCGAGCGCCTTGCGGCGCGGAGCGACCTGTCGCTGGTGTCGCTGCCGGAGGAAAGGCGCAAGGATCCTTCGGCGCGCGCCGAGGCCATCGCCGGGGCGGACGTGGCGTTTCTGTGCCTGCCGGACGCCGCGGCCGTCGAGGCGGCCGCCCTCGCCGGCGATGCCGACACGGTGATAATCGACACCTCGACGGCGCACAGGGTTTCTCCCGGCTGGGTTTACGGCATGCCGGAACTGCCCGGGCGGCGCGAAGACATCGCCAAGGCGCGCAGGATCGCAAACCCCGGCTGCCATGCGACGGGCTTCATCGTGCTTGTGGCGCCCCTCGTCCGCGCGGGGATAATCCCGGCGGAGTCCAGGCTCTGCTGCTTTTCGCTCACCGGCTATACCGGCGGCGGCAAGAAGATGATCGCCGAATACGAAGACGCCGGCCGAGGTCCGCTCCTCGCGTCGCCGCGCCAGTACGGCCTCGCGCAGGAGCACAAGCACCTGCCGGAAATGGTCGCCGAGACCGGCCTCTCCGCCGCTCCGGCCTTTTGTCCGGTGGTGGCCGGTTTTCCGTGCGGCATGGAGGTGACGGTCCCGCTTTTTTCCGGCGAAATCCGGGGCTCGCGCGCCGATGTCGAGGCCGCTCTCGCCGCAGCGTACCCGCCGGGGTCGATCGTGCATTTCGACGGCCCGGCGTCCGAGGGCGGGTTCCTCGCCGCTTCGGCCTTCGCCGGGCGCGACGACTTGCAGGTGTCGCTCCACGGCGGCGCGGAGCGGATGCTCCTCGTCGCCCGTTTCGACAATCTCGGCAAAGGCGCCTGCGGCGCGGCCATCCAAAACATGAACATCGCACTTGGCGTGCCGGAAACGACGGGGCTTTCGCTCTGACGCAAGGGTTAGGAGAAGAGGAGGACGGACAGAAGATGATTACCGCAGTCGCAAACCAGAAGGGCGGCGTCGGCAAGACGACGACCGTGGTCAATCTCGCCGCCGTTCTCGCTTCGAAGGGAAAGACGGTGCTGGTGGTCGATCTCGACCCGCAGGCGAACGCGACTTCCGGCCTTGGCGTCGAGCCGAAGGCCGGAGTTTCCCTGCGCGGGGCGCTGCTCGACGCCGAGCGGATCGACGACTTCATCGTCGGCACCGCGATCGACAAGGTGAACGTGATCCCGGCCGAGGTCGATCTCGCGGGTGTCGAGGTGGAGATGGCGCGCAGCGGCGACCACCTGGGCGGCGTAAGGCGCGTGCTTGCGCCGGTCGTCGAATCCGGAGTGTTCGACCACATCCTCGTGGATTGCCCGCCTTCGCTCGGAATCCTGCTCTCGAGCGCGCTTGCCGCAGCGGACGAAGTGCTCGTGCCGATGCAGTGCGAGTACTACGCCATGGAAGGGCTCTCGGTCATCCTCGGCGTGGTGGAGCGGATGCGGCGCTCCGGCGCGAATCCGGGGCTGCGCACCGGCGGGATTTTGATGACGATGTATTCCCGCACCCGCCTCGCGGACGAAGTCGTGGCGCAGGTCCGCGCCCACTACGCCGACGCGGTTTACAAGACTCTCGTGCCGCGCTCTATCCGCGCCGGCGAGGCGCCCTCCTACGGCATACCGCTCGTCGCCTACGCGCCGTCCGCGCCCGTGGCCCAGGCGTATTTCGCCGCCGGCGCGGAATTTCTCGCGCGGGCGCGGGCCAGGGCGACGGCGGAAATATTCGTTGACGGCCCCTCCGGCGGCGCGCCGCGCTCCGGCGCGAAGGCCTAGCGCTGCGGCACGAGGGGGGTAAGGATATGGACGAAACGCCTCTAAATCGCGCCGAAGTGCGTTCGATCGCTCTCGTGGGTCGGCCGAACGTCGGCAAGTCTGCGCTCTTCAACCGCATCGCCCGCGAGCGCGTCGCCATCGTGTTCCACGAAGCGGGCGTCACGCGCGACAGGCTGGAGCGCACCGTGGAGCGCGACGGCAGGCGCTTCCGGCTCGTGGATACCGGCGGCATACTCGCCGTGGACGGCGAGCGCCTCGCGGCCGGCATCGACGACGGCGTGAGGAACCAGGCGCTTGCGGCGTTGAAAAGCGCCGCAGTGGCCGTACTCGTCGTCGATGTGCAGGAAGGGCTTTGCCCTCTCGATCTGGAGGTGGCCCGCCTTTTGCGCAAGAGCGGCGTCGCGGCCATCATCGCGGCCAACAAGTCCGACAACGAAGATTTTGCGGCGCATTCTGCCGATTTCGAGCGCCTGGGGTTCCCCGTTTTCCCCGTTTCGGCGTTGCACGGTCGCGGCATGGGCGACTTTCTCGCCGCGTGCTACGAAAAGCTCGGAAGCGAAGCCGTGGCGGACGGTGCCGCGGAGTCTGCGGCGGCGGACTCTGCGGCGGCCCCCGCGACAATCGCGCTCGTCGGGCGTCCCAACGGCGGCAAGTCGTCGCTCGCGAACCGCATTTTGAGGAGCGACAGGATGATCGTGTCGGCCGTGCCCGGCACTACGCGCGATTCGATCGATGCGCCGTTCGAGTGGAAGGGCAGCGCCTTTACGCTCGTCGATACTGCGGGCGTCAGGCGCGAAGCGCGCGTCGATACGGCCGTGGAGCGCTACAGCCGCTACCGCATGCAGGACGCGGTCGAGCGCGCCGACATGCTCGTGCTCGTGATAGACGCCGAGCGCGGCGTCGGGCTCCTCGACAGGCAGTTCGCCGGGCTTGCGGCGAAACTCGGCAAGAGTTGCGTCATCGCCGTAAACAAGTGCGACCTCTTGAAGACGCCGGAGCGCGAGTTTATCGGGCGTCTGGCGGCTGACTTGCCGTTCATGGCCCACTGCCCTGCGGTATTCGTCTCGGCCAAAACGGGCTTCGGCGTGTCGCGGCTGCTTTCCATGATCGCCCACGTGGCAACGTGCGCCCGTCGCACGATCGGAACAGGCGCCTTGAACAGAGTGCTTCAAAACGCCTGCGCGACGAACGCCGCGCCTTCGCGCGGCGGCAAGCCGTTCAAACTGCACTACGCCACGCAGACCGGCGTTAATCCCGTGCGGATCCGGCTTTTCGTGAACGACCCCCGCCGCATGCCCGCCTCGTTCGAGCAGTTTCTCGTCAATGTGCTGCGCCGCGAGTTCGACCTCGCCGGCGTCGGCGTGATGCTGCAATTCAGGGCGCGTGAGCGCAGGAATCCGGACGGCTCGCCCAAGGCGGCGCCCGCTCCCGCGAGCGTGAAGGAGCGCCGCGCCGCGAAAATGTCGGCGGGCGAGGCCCGCCGCCGCCGTCGCGCCATGCCGCGCGGCTGACGCCGTCGCGCTGCGGGTCTTTCCCGGATCGCGCTGCGGGTCTTTCCCGGATCGCGCTGCGGGTCTTTCCCGGATCGCGCTGCTGGGTTTTCCGGGTTTACTCTTTCGGTCGCAATACGGCGAAAAACGGGAGGCCGCGTACGCCAAACCGTGTGAGCGCCGCTTCCACGGCCGGATCCGCTGTGTCGGTGCAGTCGATTTTTAGAAGCGCCCTTCCGTGCGCCCCGTCGATGGCGGCGACGACTTCGGGCGCGGCGAGAGTCCCTTTTTCCATCGCGTGGCAAGCAGAGCACCAGTCGGCGGAAAATTCGACGAGAAGCGGCTTGCCGGCCGCGAGGGCGAGTTCCACTGCGGCGGTTTCGTCGGCGAGAAACTTCAGTGCGCCCTGCGCCGGCGGTTTGCTCCAAGGCCGCGCCGCCGCGCCGCCCGGCGCGCATAGCGCCCATGCCCGTGCGGCATAGACCGCCGCCATCGCCGCAAATATCGCGGCAAACGCCTTCTTCACGTGCGCCATCCACGCTCCGGGTTTCGGCAAAGCCGCAAAACCCGCTCCGACAAGCGGCCACGGCGCCGCCATGCCAAGTCCGAGCGCGAACGGTACGAACACGCCGGCCGCAACTCCGCGACTCGAAAGGTCGGCGCTCAAGACAAGCGCCGAGACGAGAGCCGGCGCAACGCACGCTCCGGCAAGCACCGCCACGCCGGCGCCGGCGGCAACG
>JAFSUV010000186.1 GCA_017450425.1 Kiritimatiellia bacterium | reverse complement strand
GTGCGTCGGGTGGACGAGCGGATGGGCGAGGCACTGCGCGGTGCGCGACTGCCCGGACTTCAAAATCTGCGGCAAAGTCCCCTGCGCCATGAGGCGGCCGCCCTCCACGCCGGCGCCGGGACCCAGATCGACGATCCAGTCCGCCCGCCGCATCGTCTGCTCGTCGTGCTCCACCACGACCACGGTGTTGCCCTTGTCGCGAAGGGCGCAAAGCGTGTCGAGCAGGTTTGCGGTGTCGCGCGGATGCAGGCCGATCGTGGGTTCGTCGAGGACGTAGCACACGCCGCGCAGATTCGAGCCAAGCTGCGAAGCGAGCCGTATGCGCTGCCCTTCGCCGCCGGAAAGCGTCGGCGCGGCGCGGTCGAGCGAAAGGTAGTCGAGCCCGACCTGGCGCAGGAACGACAGCCGCGCCTTGAGGTCGCGCACCGGGCCGTCGGCTATCGTCCTGTCGCGGGCGGACATCTTGAGCGACTCGAAAAAACCGGCCGCTTCCGCCACGGTCATGCGCCCGAAATCGCCTATCCCGAGACCGCCGAAGCGGTAGGCGCGCGCTTCGGCGTTGAGCCTCGTGCCGCCGCACTCGGGGCAGACCGTTTCAAGATCCTCCGGCGTTTCCTCGCGCTCGACGTCGGCGAACGTCGCTTCGCGCTTCGGGCCGCGCTCGGCGAGTTTGGCCGCGGAAGCGGAGTCCGGCTCGACGGCGCGCCCCACGCCAAACCCGGCGCAAGCCGGGCACCTGCCGCGGGCGGAGTGGAACGAAAAAAGGCGCGGATCGGGTTCTTCAAAAGAGCGGCCGCAGTCGGGGCAGGCGCGCCGGACGGAAGCCACGCGCTCCTGGGCGGCGCTCCGCTCCGGCAACACGCGCACTGCGCCGTTGCCGAGTTTCACCGCTTCGCGCACCGCATCCAGCATCGCGCGGCGATCCGCCACGGCGCCTCCCGCGCGGAGAGTCGCGACCGGCATGTCGATGTCGTGGTCGCGGAAGCGATCAAGCGCCTTCCACGGGGAAACGGGCAGCCATCGTCCGTCCACGCGCAGCTGCGTGCAGCCGCGCTTGGCGGCCCACGCCGCAAGGGCGGGATAGGTGCCTTTGCGCCCGGAGACGAGCCGCGCCAGGAGCGTGACGGTGCGGCCGGCGAAAGTTTTCGCGATGCCGTCCGCAATCTGTTCCGGCGACTGCGTCTGAACCCTTTTTCCGCAATCCGGGCAGTATTGCTCGCCGAGGGACAGGAAAAGGAGCCTCAGGTCGTTGTGGATCTCCGTCACTGTAGCCACGGTCGATTTCCAGCCGCCGCGCGACAGGCGCTGCTCGATCGCGACCGTGGGCGGGAGGTTGCGCAGCTCCCGCACGTCCGGCTTCGCCTGCGGCTGCACGAACTGCCGCGCCCACGCGCTCACGCAGTCAAGGTAGCGCCGCTGCCCCGACGCGAACACGATGTCGAACGCGAGGGTTGACTTGCCGGAGCCGGAGACCCCGGTCACGACGGTAAACGACCGGAGCGGAATTTTCGCGGAAAGGTTGTCGAGGTTGTGGTGGCGCGCGCCCTCGATTTCGATCGCCTTGCCGGGTTTCGTGCGTACCGCCATTGTCAATTCCCCTCGCCGATTTTTACGCGGCCGGTGGCGTTCACGTCGATGAAAAGGCAGTCCGAAGGGTGTTCGGGGTCGGCCACGATCCACCTGTGGGGCCGGACGGTGCCGTTGGCGCGGTAGCGGACCGCGGCCTCCCCGTTCTCCGACGCCGCGATTTCGGACGCCCGGCGCGCCGAAGAGCGCCCGCGCGTGGTGGCGACGTCGCGCCAGCCGCCGAAGGAAACCTTGACGCCGGAAAACGCGCGCTCCACGTTGATCGAATCCGCAAACGACATCGTCGCCGCCGTGTATTCCGCCTCCGAGCCGTCGCCCGTCGCCGCAAGGCGGTCGTAGAGATTCGTCGCGGTGCCGGAATCGGCGTCGTTGTGCGACACGGCGAGGCCGAAGCCGGAGCCGAGCGAAACCTGGCGGCGGGCGCTGGTGCGGAGCAGGGCGTCAGTGTAGCCCACGTCGTTCGTCGCCGCCTCCAAATCGCTCATGCCGAGCCACGAAGCGCTGTCGCGCTCGCGCGCCGTGACGCGCATCGTGCACGTGTCGAGGTCGATCGAGAGATCGACAGGCGTCTGGTTCATGAGCGCCATCGTCCTGGCGTAGCGCCCCGCGCCGGCGATCTCGCGGGCGCAGGTGCGCAACGCCCCGCCGGAAAGCATGGCCCCCACCCGCGGAGCCGCGACCACGGTCAAGATACCGAGTATCGCGACCACCAGCAGCAACTCGATGAGCGTGAAGGCGGCTTTGGCGCGATGCACGGCGGGCGGGGCGGGTGGCCTAGCGTTGAACCCCTAGTTCGTAATGTCGTCGGACGTGTTCATCTGCCCGTCCGCGCCGGCGCTGCGGATTTCGACCGCGTTGCCGTTGCGGCGCACCTGGAACGGATTGCCCCAGGCGTCGTTGCGGGCCTTGTCGTCGAGAAGCGGCGGACGGTCGCCCATGGACTGCGTAAGGGCGTCGATGGAATCCGGGAACTTGCCGGTGCGTATTTCGTACACGCGCGACGCCTCTTCGATGGCGGCGATGCTGGATCGGGTCGCCTTCGCCTGCGCATCGCCCATGAGGCCGGCGGTGTTCATGATGGCGACCGTCGCCAGCACGCCCAAAATCGCCACGACGAGCAGAAGCTCGACGAGCGTGAAACCGCCTTGCGAAGCGCGGGACAATGTTTTTTCGGCGCTTTTCATTGAGCAACCTCCACGCTGTCGGGCGCGGCCGGAGCCGCCT
>JAFSUV010000185.1 GCA_017450425.1 Kiritimatiellia bacterium | reverse complement strand
GGCGTCATGACCGCCACCGCCAAGACCAAGGGCATTCGCGGCGCGGTAATCGCCGGCGGCATCCGCGACACCAAGCAGATACTGGAGCAGGACTTCCCGGTGTTCTACCGCTACCGCACCTCCAACGGCTCGCTCGGCCGCTGCATGATCACGCACTACCAGGTGCCGATCAAAGTCGGCAAGGTGACGGTGCGCCCGGGCGACATCATTTTCGGCGACATCGACGGCGTCCTCTGCATCCCGCGCGAAATCGCGTGCGACGTGCTGGAGAGGGCCGAAGGCATCGAGAAAAACGAAGTCGATATCTTCTCGTGGGTTCGCCAGGGCGACACGATTTCAGAAATCATCGACAAGGGCGGTTACTTCTAGGGCGACCGCCGCCGCGCCCGCGCAGCCGCGGCATTTTCATGCGCCGGATTCAAACCTTCAACCCTGTGATATACTTCGGCGTATGAAGATAATTCCCGCGATTGACGTCATGGGCGGTCGCTGCGTGCGGCTGCGTCAGGGCAAGGCGGAGGACGAAACCGTTTACGGAGATGATCCTGCCGAGATGGCGCTTCGGTGGCAAGCCGAAGGCGCGGAGTTTCTGCACATCGTCGATCTCGACGGCGCCTTCCGCGGCGCCCCCGCCATCATTCCGCTCGTGCGGACGCTTGCCGATTCGCTTTCAATCCCGTTTGAAGTCGGCGGCGGCATCAGGACCGATGCCGACGCGGAGGCCGTCCTCGATGCCGGCGCGGCCCGGATAATCGTCGGGTCGCGCGCGGTGTCGGACCGGGACGCCGTCGCCCGTCTGGCCGGGCGGGTGGGGCAGGGCAGGGTGGTTGTCGGGATCGACGCAAGGGACGGCCTTGTCCAGGTCTCAGGCTGGACTGAAACCACGCAAGTGGAGGCGACCGCCCTCGCGCGGGATCTCGCGCAGCGCGGAATCCGCGTGTTTGCGTTTACCGACACCGCCACGGACGGTATGCTTTCAGGCCCCAACGTGCGGGCGATGGAGCGGATGGCGGATGCGATAGCGCCTTGCGGCGCCACGCTTGTCGCTTCCGGCGGCGTCGGATCGTGCGATCATGTGAGGGCCCTTGCCCGCGCCGGGCGCAGCAACATCGAAGGCGTGATTGTGGGAAAGGCCCTTTACGAGCGCGTCGCCCCGCTCGGCGCGTTCATCGAAGCGGCGGGTGTGCGCGGCGAAGCGCCGGGGGAGGCTTCTCCGTGACCGGGCAGCCTGACGCAAAGCGCAACTGGCCGACCGGCGTATGGCGCGACCGGGAGCCGGTGCGGGAAGAGCTTGTGAGCGCCATCATCGGCAGATTCCGCCTTTCGCGCCATGCGGCAAAAGTGCTTGCCGGGCGCGGATTTTCCGATCTCGGCGAAACAGCGGCGTTTTTGAGGCCGTCCCTGCGGGATTGCATGCTGCCGGAATCGCTGCCGGGCATCTCGGATGCGGCTTCGATCATCGGCCGCCATGTCGCGGCCAACGACGAAATCGTGGTTTTCGGAGATTTTGACGCCGATGGCATGACGGCGGCGACCATACTCCGCGCGGCGCTTGCGGCGATGGGCGCGCGCGCCACGATTTTCATACCGGACAGGATTCACGAAGGCTACGGCTTCACCGAAGAGGCGCTTCGCCGCTGCATGGCGCAGAATCCGCGCGCGAGGCTCATTGTCACCGTCGATTGCGGCATCTCGCACGCTCCGGCGTGCGACAGCGCCGTCGCGGCCGGGGTGGAGGTGGTGGTGACCGATCACCACGAAGTCGGCCTCGACGTGCCGAAGAGCGCTTCGGCGCTCGTCAATCCGTGCCTGGCCGGTACGCCGGCTCCGTTGAAGCACCTTTGCGGCGCCGGGGTGGCGTTCAAGCTCGCCCACGAGCTTGCGCGCCGCTACCTCCCGGCGCCGGACGGATCGCGCCTCATGCGCCCGCTCACCGCGCTCGCGGCGGTCGGCACGATCGGCGATCTGGTGCCGCTCGTCGGGGAAAACCGCATAATCGCATCACGCGGGCTGGCCATACTGAATGCGCGCTCGGAGCCGGAGCTTGCGGGGCTCAACGCGCTGTGCAACATAGCGGGCGTCCGCGGCGACCTCGATTCCGGGACGCTCGCCTTTTCGATCGTTCCGCGCATCAACGCGGCAGGCCGGGTCGGCACGCCGAAAGTGGCTCTCGACCTCCTTTCGTGCGGCGATCCGTCGGCGGCCATCGGTCTTGCGCGGCGGCTCGGCCAGTTCAACGAAGTTCGGCGCGCCGAAGAATCGGCTGCGGTGAAGGCGGCGGAGTCCGAGCTCGAAAACGACACCCGAGCCAAAAAGCCGGCGATCGTCCTGCACGGCGACAAATGGCATCCCGGCGTCATCGGGCTCGTCGCTTCGCGCCTTTCCAACAGGCGGCACCTGCCGACGGTGGTGTTTACCGCCGACGAGGAGCCCGGGCTTTTGCGCGGCTCCGCGCGATGCCCGGAGATACAGGGCCTCGACCTCATGCAGCTGCTCGACAGGTGCCGGGATTTGCTGCACACGTTCGGCGGCCACAGGGCCGCCGCCGGCCTCACGATCGCGGTGGACAACCTGAATGCGTTCCAGAACAGGTTCAATTCGGTTTGTTCCGCTGCGGAAGAGGGTCTGGACATGCGTCCGGAGCGGATGGTCGAATCGTGGGTCGAGCCGGAGGAGGCGACCGAGGCGCTTGCGCGGGACATCGCGCTGCTCGGGCCGTTCGGCACGCTCAAT
Organism: Kiritimatiellia bacterium; assembly: GCA_017450425.1. Classification (GTDB taxonomy): domain Bacteria; phylum Verrucomicrobiota; class Kiritimatiellia; order RFP12; family UBA3636; genus UBA3636. The sequence continues at coordinate 5,866 of JAFSUV010000185.1, read as the reverse complement.
CCGTCGCCGCTGCTTGGAATGAAGGGCCTCACCCTCGCCGGCGATCCTGCCACGTTCGGGAAGACCGCCGGCGTGAACTGGCGGCTTCAATTCCGCGAAACTACAGTCCACGGGATGGTGTTCGGCTGGCGCGACATGCCGTTCCGGTCGGGCGACAAGGTCGATATCGTGTTCAATTTTTCGCGCGACATGTACTGCTCGGTGCAGTTCGCGATACGGGACGTGCGCCTGACTGCCGCAGACCCGCTCACTCGACGGTGACGGACTTCGCGAGGTTGCGCGGCCTGTCGATCGGCTCGCCGCGCAGTCGCGCCACGTGGTAGGCGAAAAGCTGCTCCGCGACCACTACCGGCACCGCCGCGATGAAGTCCGGGCACGGCGGCACTTCGATGATGTCTTCCGTAAAGGCGCGGATCGCAGGGTCGGACTCGGTCGCGATCGCCACCACGGGGGCGCTCCGCGCGCGGCATTCCTGGATGTTGGCGAGCGTCTTGTCGTGCTCGGGGCCTTGCGGGGCGAGGGCGACGACCGGCACCGCAGGCTCAAGGAGGGCTATCGGGCCGTGCTTCAGTTCCGCCGCGTGGTAGCCCTCGGCGTGGACGTACGAAATCTCCTTGAGTTTGAGCGCGCCTTCGAGCGCCGCCGGGTACTGGTAGCCGCGGCCGATGAAAAACGCATCGTTCGCCGAGGCGTATTTTTCGGCGATCGTCGCAATGCGGTCGTTTTGGGCCAGTACGGCCCGCACCAATTCGGGGGTGGACTCCAGCGCCTTCACGACAATGGCCCCTTCGGCGCCCGAGAGCCGGCGCGTCCTGCCGAGCAGCAGCGCCATCATTTCGAGCGCCGCCACCTGGCAGAGGAAGGCCTTCGTCGAGGCGACTCCTATTTCCGGGCCGGCGTGCAGATAGACGCCGCGCCCGGCCTCGCGCGCTATCGTCGAACCCACGACATTGCAAATCGACAGCACCAGGGCGCCTTTGCGCTTCGCTTCGCGCACCGCCGCGAGCGTGTCTGCAGTTTCGCCGGATTGCGAAAGCGACACGAGCGCCGTGTCCGGCGACACGATCGGATTGCGGTAGCGGAATTCGGCGGCCTGCTCTATGCGCGAAGGGATGCCGGCGAACTGCTCGAACGCATAGACCCCGTGCAGCCCGGCGTAGTAGCTCGTGCCGCACGCCGTGACCACGATGTTGCAGAGCGACGCCATTTCGCGCGGGCCGAGGCGCAGCCCGGAGAGCTTCGCCGTGCCTTCGTCCGGCAGAAGACGCCCGCGGAGACAGTTTTCCAGCGCTTCCGGCTGCTCGAATATTTCCTTGAGCATGAAGTGCTCGAAGCCGCCCTTCTCCACCGCCGCCGGATCGATGTCGAGAGGCGACGCCGGCCTGTCCACCGGGGTGTTGGCGAGCGAACGCACCTCGAACGACCCCGGCGTCAGGATCGCCACGTCGCCGTCGTCGAGATACGCCACGCGCTCGGCCCGCCCGGCCAGGGCCGCCGGGTCGGACGCCACCATCGCCGCCGATCCCGCGATGCCGACCGCGATCGGCGAGCCTTTGCGGGCCACGACAATGACGCCGGGCCAGTCGCACGACACGACCGCTATGCCGTACGTCCCCCTGACCGGGGTGAGAGCCGCCATCACCTTCTCCGCAAGCGTGTTTCCGGCGGCTTCTTCGACCAGATGCGCCAGCACTTCGCTGTCGGTGTCGGAATTGAAGACGTGCCCCGTCGCCGCGAGGCGCGCCTTGAGCTCGGCGAAGTTGTCGATGATGCCGTTGTGGACGATCGCGATCTTGCCGCTCGGCGACACGTGCGGATGCGCGTTGCGCTCCGACGGGGCGCCGTGAGTCGCCCACCGGGTGTGGCCGATCCCGCAGCGCGCGCTCCGGTCCGGCGGGTTTTCGGCGACCGCCTTTTCGAGTTCCGACACGTTGCCCACGGCCCGCCGGATGTCGAGCCTGTCGCCGGAAGCGCCGCACAGGGCTACTCCCGCGGAGTCGTATCCGCGGTATTCCATGCGCCTCAGGCCGTCAAGAAGGAAGGACAGGGCGGGCGCTTGCCCGGTAAAGCCGATGATGCCGCACATTTCGTCGCAGAAGAAGGGTTTGAAATCAGGTTCGCCGACAGTTCGCCAATGGAGGCGAATCGAAACAAGAGCGCGGGAAACTGCCCCGCAGCCCGTTAGGCCTCGAACGCCTGCTTGAGGTCGCCGATGATGTCCTCGGCGGCCTCGAGCCCGCACGAGAGGCGGATAAGCCCTTCGGGGATGCCGGCCTCGGCGAGCTGCTGCGACGAGAGTTGCCGGTGCGTGTGGCTGGCGGGGTGCAGCACGCAGGTGCGGCTGTCGGCGACATGCGTCTCGATGCTGATGAACTTGAAGCGGTCGATGAACTTCACGGCGTCTTCGCGCGTGCCCTTCACGGCAAAGGCGATTACGCCGCAGGTCCCGCCGGGCATGTACTTCTCGGCGAGCGCGTGATCCTTGCTGTCCTTGAGGCCGGGGTAGTTGACCCATTCGACTTCGGGCCGGCTCTTCAGGAATTCCGCGACCTTGAGCGCGTTTTCGCAGTGGCGGGGCATGCGCAGGTGGAGCGTTTCAAGACCGAGGTTGAGGAGGAACGCGCTGAAAGGCGACGCCTGGGAGCCGAGGTCGCGCATGAGCTGTGCCACGAGTTTCACGGTGTAGGCCATCTTGCCGAACTTCTTCGTGTACGTGAGTCCGTGGTAGCTCTCGTCCGGCGTCGTGAGGCCGGGGAACTTGTCCGCGTGCGCATCCCAGTCGAAGTTGCCGCTATCGACGATGATGCCGCCGGTTTGGCACGCATGCCCGTCCATGTACTTCGTGGTCGAGTGCGTCACGATATCGACCCCCCACTCGAACGGGCGGCAGTTTATCGGCGTCGGGAAGGTGTTATCGACGATGAACGGCACTCCGTGCGAGTGCGCCAGCCGGGCGAATTTCTCGAGATCGAGCACGCGCACTCCGGGATTCGTGAGCGTTTCGCCGAATACGGCCTTCGTGTTCGGGCGGAACTTCTTCGCGATTTCCTCTTCCGGCAGGTCCTGATCGACGAGTTCGATCTCGATGCCCATCTTCTTCATCGTCACGGTGAACAGGTTCGACGTGCCGCCGTAGATCGCCGCAGTGGAAAGGATGTGGTCGCCGGCGCTGGCGATGTTGAAGAGGGCGTAGAAGTTTGCGGCCTGGCCGGACGACGTGAGCATCGCCCCGACTCCGCCTTCGAGCTCGCGGATCTTGTCCGCCACCACGTCGTTTGTCGGGTTCTGGAGCCGGGTGTAGAAGTAGCCGGACGCTTCGAGGTCGAAGAGCTTGCCCATCTCTTCGCTCGTCGAATAGCGCCATGTCGTGCTCTGGAATATGGGAAGCTGGCGGGATTCGCCGTTTTTGGGCTTCCAGCCGCCTTGGATGCAAATCGTGTCGAGTTTCATTTTCCTTGTCTCCTAACTTGATTGATGTGTGCCTTGTCTTCGCGCTCCGGCCTTGACCGCTGAACCGCTTTCGCGAATCCGGGGCGGGATTATCCCACATTTCCGGCTTTCGTGCGCGGGGCGTTTTCCGGCCCGGATTCCGCGCCGTTCACTTCAGCGGCGGCAGCGCTTCGTAGCGCGGAAGGCGCGAAAGCGGGACGCGCTCGAGGCGCAGCGTGGCCGGCCCCGTGTGGATTTCGCCGAGGTCGTCGCGCCAGCGGCCCGCCGGCAGCTCCACCGTCTTGGCGTCGTCGGGCGTGACGACCGGCGCGACGAGCCAGCGGTCCCCGAGCATGAACTGCTGCATCGGACGCGCAAACCCCTGCCCGGGGAACTCGTATTCCATCGCGCGCACGATGGGTTCGCCCGTCGCCGCCGCGTGGCGCGCCGTTTCGAGGATGTACGGCGCAAACTCGATGTGGAGCGCGGCGAACGCGCGGCAAAGTTCGACGCCTTCCGGCGAAAGGTGGCGCCACGGCGCCGGCGAAAACTGCATCATGGGCATCAGCGACTGCATCGCCGCCGAGCGCACGAAGAGCTTTTCGTCGATTTTCCCGCCGACGAACGAGACTTCGAGCCCGCCGCCGACCATGTCGGCGAGCGCGTACGGGCAGCCGAGAAGGCCGGCGGCGATGATCTGCGGGATGGCCCGGTCCTGGGCGCGCGGCCCGGTCCAGGCGTGGGCCAGGTCGTTGAGGCGCGTCACGAGCGGAAGTCCGCCGCATTTCCAGCTCACGCGGATCTCGTGGAACGGGAATTCGCGCGCGGCGAGTTCGGCGTAGAGGCGCGTGTAATCGACAGGCTCCGCGTCCGGATCGTGGAAGCGGCAGTCCTCGGCCATGAACTTGGGGTCGCCGGCATCGAACTTGAAGCCGGCGATGCCGTATTCGGCGGCGAAGTCCCTGAGGGTCTTGGCGTAGTAGGCGTTGGCCTCGGGCTTGGTGAGGTCGTAGATTGCGCTGATTCCGCTCCACCAGCGAATCGCCGCCGCCTCGCGGGAGGCGGGGTCTCTGCGGTACGCCAGGTAATCGAGCGTGTCGAATTTTTCGTGGTAGCGCAGGCGCTTGTATTCGCGGCTGTCGGGCGACACGAAGTGCGCAGTCCAGATGAGCGGCGTCCAGCCGTGCGAACGGATGCGGTCGAACATGCCGTGCGGATCCGGGTAGTCCGGCGCGTAAAACTCGTATGACCCCTGGTGCGAGAGCCAGCCGCCGTCCATCATGTAAATGCCGCACGGGAAGCCGCTTCCGGCAAGTTCGCGCGTGTAGTCGTCCGCCGCCTTTTGATCCATCCCGTTGAGGAAAAGCTCGATCCAGTTGTTCCATTGCGGGAGCGTGAAAAAGAGGTCCGGCGGCATGGCGCCGCCGAAGCGCATGTGCGCGCCGGCCGCGGCGAGGTAGGCGTCGCGCAGCGTTTCGCCGGCCTGTACCGGGGCGATCGGCCCCAAGTCCGAGTCGAGCAGGAGTTCGCCGCCCTTGAACTCGTAGCCGAAAGGCTTCTCGCTCCAGACGTAGCGGCCGCGCGACGAAACGAGCAGCGGCGAAGAGGTGTTGCCGTGGACGCGCAAATCGACGCGCGGCGAATCGCCGCCGCCGTAAGGCTGGCGCTGGCCGTCGCCGCCGCCGCCGCCCCACCACCGCTCGCCGTCGAGAAGGGCGATGCGGGAAATGCGCTTCGGATTGTCGGTTCCCATTTTCTTTGAGTAGTCCGTTGCGCTCCGGTCGCCATGCCCGCGCATCGATTGCGCCGATGGCCGGAGCGGAGCCGCATTCTACTACACAAACAATTTCTTGTGCTATCATTGCCCGCCAGTTCGGGCGCAACCGGCGCCCGCCCGTTCGTGCGCCGGTCCGCCCCTGCGGTGAAGTCTGTGCGAGGAAAAGAAGCGATGGCTGGCGAATATGCGTTGTCCCTTGTGTCCGTGACGAAACAGCACGGCGCAAAAACGGTTTTGGAGGATGTCAACCTGTCGTTTTTCCACGGCGCCCACATCGGCGTCATCGGCGTGAACGGCTCCGGCAAGTCGAGTCTGCTCAGGATACTCGCCGGGGAAGACAGGGAGTTCATGGGGCAGTGCATCGTCCCGGCCGCGACGAAAGTCGGGTACTTGCCGCAGGAGCCGCAGCTCGATCCGTCGAAAACCGTCGAAGAATGCGTCCGCGAAGGCGTGGCCGAGGCCCAGGCCAAGCTCGACCGCTACGACGAAATCTGCGGCCTTCTCGGCGAGGTGACGGACGATGCGGAGCTGGAGAAGCTCAACGCCGAGATGGGGCGGCTTCAGGACGAAATCGACGAAAAGAACCTCTGGGAGCTCGATCACGACGTCGAGTTGGCGATGGAGTCGCTGCGGCTCCCGCCCGCCGATGCGTGCGTCGCG
>JAFSUV010000184.1 GCA_017450425.1 Kiritimatiellia bacterium | reverse complement strand
GCACCAACGCCGGCATCGTCGTCATCGCCGCCACCAACCGCCCCGACGTGCTCGACCCGGCCCTCCTGCGCCCCGGGCGCTTCGACCGCCAGGTCGTGGTCGATCTGCCCACGATGGAGGGCAGGCTCGCCATCCTCAAGGTCCATGCCGCAAAAGTCAAACTCGCCGACGGCACCGATCTCTCGAAAATCGCGCGCGGCACGCCCGGATGCTCCGGCGCAGACCTGGCGAACATCGTCAACGAGGCCGCCCTCCTCGCGTCCCGCTCCGACAAGCCCGGCGTTGACGAGGACGACTTCGAGGCGGCGCGCGACAAAGTGCTGTGGGGCAAGGAGCGTCGCAGCCGCGCCATGGACGACAATGAAAAGCGCTGCACCGCCTACCACGAGGCCGGTCACGCCCTCGTTGCGATCCTCGAGCCGGAAGCCGATCCCGTGCACAAGATCACCATCATCCCGCGCGGCATGGCTCTCGGCCTCACGGCGTTTCTGCCGCAGAAGGACAAGGTTTCGGTGACGCGCCGCCACTTGCTCTCCGATCTCGCGATCGCGATGGGCGGCCGCGTGGCGGAAGAGCTTTTCCTCGACGACGTTTCGACCGGCGCCCGCCAGGATCTCCAGCAAGCGACCCGGCTTGCGCACTCCATGGTGTGCGATTGGGGGCTTTCGGACGCCCTCGGGCCGCGCACCTACGGCAAAAACGAGGATCTGGTGTTCCTCGGGCACGAGGTGAACAGGACTCAGGACTACAGCGAAGAAACGGCGCGGAAGATCGACGAAGAGGTGTCGCGTCTGCTGCGCGAAGCGCACGAAAGGGCACGCTCCCTCGTCGAGTCCCACCGCGCCGAAATGGAGGCCCTTGTCGCGGCGCTGCTCGAACGCGAAACGGTGGACGGCGCCGAGGCCGAGGCCATAGTGAAGGGCGGCGGCGCAAAGGCGGCTCGCGGCGGCGAAGCGGAAAATCTAACGCCGGAACCGCCCCCGCTGCCGCAGGGCGCGTGACGCAACTTGTGCTTTCGCCATGCCGCCTTCGTTCGAGTTCGCGAAAATGCACGGCGCCGGCAACGATTTCGTTGTCGTCGCCGACCCGGATTCGTTTTTTTGGAAGCAAGGCGCAGGGGAGGTTGTCCGCTCCGTCTGCGCACCGCACACGGGACTGACGTCCGAAGGTCTCATCGCGCTCGCGCCGTCCGGAAACGACCGGTCGCCCATTGCGCCCGGAGAGCCTTCCTTTTCGATGGTTTTCTTCAATCCCGACGGCTCGCGCGCCTCCATGTGCGGCAACGGCGCGCGATGCGCCGCGTTTTTCGCCTTCAGGAAAGGGTGGGCCGGCCGGGAGATGCAGTTTTTGTCCGATGCCGGCGCGATAGGCGCCTGCATCGTCGAGGGCGACAGGAGCGGCGGCCTGGCGGTGGTCCGCGTGGAGGCGACCGAAATTCGCGGGCGACGCACCGAGACCGGAGTCGCCGCGCTCCCCGGCCGCCCCGTCTCTTTTCTCGACTCCGGGGTGCCGCATGCCGTCGCGTTTTTCGACACGACCGAAGAGGAATTCGCCGCGATGGACATCGCCGCGCTTGGCCGCGCCGTGCGCTTCGACAAGGCTTTCGCCCCCGACGGCGCGAACGCCGATTTCGTGCGCGTCACGGGAGCGGCGTCGCTCGCGCTGCGGACGTACGAGCGCGGCGTCGAAGCCGAAACCGGCGCCTGCGGCACGGGCGCGATAGCGGCCGCCGTGGCCGCTGCCGAACGCGGTCTCGTAAAGTTGCCGTGCTCGGTCTCCGTGCGAAGCGGAGCCGTGCTTTCGGTCGAAGCGGCTGTCGGAGCCGATGGCCTCTGCCGCGCTCCTTCGCTCACCGGTCCGGCGCAAATCGTTTGCGAAGGGCGTCTCGATCCGGGCTTTTTCGCGTGAATTTCGTTGTATTCGACGACTCCGACGTTTGCGCGGACGGCCTGATCCGCCTCGGCGGAGAACGCGCGAAGCATGTCTGCGAAGTGCTGCACGCCTCGACGGGCGACACGATACGCCTGGCGCATGTCGGAGGCGCATTGCACCCCGGCTCCACGATACGCGCGGTTTCCGCCGGCGGAGGCGAAGTCCTCGTCGCCCCCGGCACCGCATCCCCGCCTCCGGCGCGCTCGCCGGTCGATTTGGCGCTCGCCCTCCCCCGCCCCAAATGCCTGAGGCGGCTATGGCCTCAAATCGCGGCGTTCGGTCCGCGCAGGGTTTTCGTGACGGCGGCCGAAAAGGTCGAGAAATCGTACTGGGGCTGCACATTCCTCAAGCCCGAAATTCGAGAGGGGCTCATGCGGGAGGGTCTTGCGCAGGCCGGAGATTCCACAGTGCCGCGCGTCTCCATAGTACGCCGCCTGAAGCCGTTCCTCGAGGACGAAGTCCCGGCTCTCTATCCGCCGGGAAGCCGCTTCTTCGCACATCCCGGCGATAGCGGCGCCGGACTGGCCGCCCTTCTTGCCGCGACGCGCGCGCGCACCGCTCCAGCACTTGTCGCCGTCGGACCGGAAGGCGGGTGGTCGCCGTTTGAAATCGACATGTTCACCCGTTGCGGGTTCCGGGCCGTCTCGCTCGGCCCGCGCATACTCCGCACCGATACAGCAGTCGTCGCGCTCCTGGGCATCGCGGAAACCGGCAATTCATCCGTGCGGGAAGATTAGCCGCCGGGAACGCAATTCGCCTTGAACCGGCGGGCCAGCCGCTCCGCAGCGTCCGAAAGCAGCGCAGCGGCGGCGGCGCCGGGCGCTGG
>JAFSUV010000183.1 GCA_017450425.1 Kiritimatiellia bacterium | reverse complement strand
GCCGCGGTTCACGTGCAGCGCGCCCTTGTCGTCCGTCCACGGAACGCGGAAGATGATCACGCGCTCGGGCTCGACGAGGCGCTCCAGCACGCCGGCGTCTTCGTATTTCTTGCGGGCCTTGAGGACGGGCTCGAGAGTGCCGAGGACTTCGGTCACGGCCTGGATGAACTCTGGCTCGTTGGGATTCTTCGCCTTGACGTCGGCGAGGACTTTCTGTGCGTATGTCATGGTGTTTTTTTTTTGCCGCCGTCCGGGACGAGGACGGCAGCACGTGTTTCGAACGGAGCGCGGGTGTCGCGTTCGGGACGCAAAGAATACCACCCGGCTTTGCCGTTCGCAACAAAAAAACGCATCCCGCCGCAGTTTTTCGTCTCGTCGCGCCTTTATTCCGCGCATTGTGCTAGGATTTCGCGCCATGATCCCACCACAATACCCCATCGGGCGGCTGGTCGCCGGAAGCGAGAGCGCTGTCCGCGCCGCCCGCGAGAGATTTCAAGACCAACCGATCGACCTGGCGCTGCTCGACGAAAGCGGCAAGTACCCTTTTTCCGCCAGGCGGACGACGCTGGGCGGCGTGGCGTCGTGCTCCGGCCCCGGGACGTTCCGGGGCAGCGAACGCTCGACCCTCACCTTCGGCCCGTCATCGAATCCGGGCTGGTGGATCGACCGCGCCGACCTGCCCGACCAGTTCCCGATCGGCGTATCGGTTCGCAATGTCTGGACGACGGCGCGCAACATCGTGCTGCGCAGCGGCAACCCCCACAACTACCTGCGGATGGTCGAGCACATCGTCGCGTTCCGCCTAGGTCTCGGCATCGACGACGCCACCGTCTCCATCGGCTCCGGCGACCCTCCCCTTTTCGACCGCGGCAACTACGACATCTACGAAGCGATCATGCGCGCCGGAATCGTCGAAAAGAACGAACCCGCCCCTTTCATCACGGTTCGCGAACCCCTCACTTTCGGCGGGCAGCGCGGCGATTTCCTGACGTTCCTCCCGGCCGAGCCGGGCCAGAAGACTTTGCGCGTCGATTGCGCCGTGGACTTCCACTCGGCCATCGGCCGCCAGCGCATCGTTTACGACCTTTCGCCGGAAGCGTTCCGGCAGGGCTGCCAGGCGCGCACCAACGCGCCGTATTCGCTCTACCTCTACACGCGCACGATCGGCAAGATTTTCGCCGACACGCGCAACCTCGGCTACACCAAGCGCAACATCCTCATCCACGGTCGCCGCCGCTACCTCAACGAACCCGGCCTCCTGCACGACGGCCGCTCGCTTGAAGCGGTGTGGCACCGCGCCACGCTCGACCTGCTCGCCGCCGTATCGCTGCTCGACGGCGGCAGATTCGCCGGCACCGTGGTGTCGTATCGCGCCGGCCATACGCAGGATGTGATGATGTGCTCGGCGCTACAGCTCCACAGCCACCTCGTGCCGCTGCCGCCGGCCTGAGGCACGCACGCCAGCGTCTCCTTGCCAATCAACAACGATGACAGTCAAAAATCCGAAATGACACCCAGCGCCCTTTCCCTGCACGCCTGTTTTTCCGACCACATGGTTCTGCAACGCGGCAAACCAGTCCGCGTGTCCGGCTTTGCGCCGCCCGATGCGACGGTTGTCGGCCTCTTTCGCGGCGACGTGCGGTCGGTCGCCGTCCCCGAAAGCGGCGAGTGGGAACTGACCTTCCCGGCCGGGCCGGAAGGCGGCCCGTTCACGCTCGAAGTCAGGACAAACTTCGGCAACGCCGCGATCGAACTGAAGGACGTCATGGTCGGCGAATTGTGGCTTTGCTCCGGCCAGAGCAACATGGAGTATCCGGTCCTCAACCCAAATAACGAATTTTTCGGCCTTCCCGAAGGCGCGGATGTCGCCCGCGACGGCGATGGCGGCATCCGCGTGTTCCAGACGCCTCGCGCCCTCGCGCCGGACGACCCTTGCTCGGAGCCGCCCGGCCGCCCGTCGTGGAAACGCGGCGACGACCCCGCCGCCGTAGGCGAATTCAGCGCCGTCGCATGGTTTTTCGGCCGGGCGCTGCGGCGCAGGCTTGGGCCCGGCGTACCCGTCGGACTCGTAAATTCCAGTTGGGGCGGCTCGAAGATAGAGCCGTGGATTCCGCGCGCCGCCTTCGAAAAGGCGGGGCGCACCGAAGAGCTCGCCCGCAGCGACATCGCAAAGCGCTGGCGGGCGCCGGAAACCGACGGCGAAAAAAGCGATTCGCAGGCTTGCTACCTCGCCGCGATGGCGCCTGTTTTCGACTGGCTCCGCGACAAATTTTTCGCGACCGATCCCGAAACGAGCGCCGCCGCCCTTTCTTCGTGGGCGAAGCCCGACATCCCGCCGGACGAAAAGGACCGCTGGTCGCGCGGTCGCCGCGGCCACGCCGGGATGCTCGACTCCCCGGCCGTGGGCTGGTTCCGGCGCGAATTTACGCTCCGCGTCCCGGAAGGCGGTTCGGACTGCTCCGTCTTTCTCGCGACGGTGAACGATTGCGACGAAACGTTCCTCGACGGCGTCAAGATCGGCGAAACAACGCCCGCGACGCCGGAATACTGGTCCCGTCCGCGCATTTATTCCGCGAAAATCCGCCCGACGCCCGGCGACCGCCACGTCCTGGCCGTCCGCGTCCAAAACCATTTCGGCGGCGGCGCCTTTTGCGGCAAGACCTGGATTTCGGCCGGCGGCTGCGACCCCGTGAAGGTTGATTTGGAGGGCGGCGAATGGCTTGAACGGCTTGAATTCAAGGTCGATCGGGCCAAGGCCGGCATCCGGCCGCCCGTGAACAGCGGCAACGAGACGCCGCGCATGTCCGCGCAGGTGCCTTCGACGCTCTACAACGCCATGGTGGCGCCGTTCCTGCCGCTCTCGCCCCGCGGCGCAATCTGGTACCAGGGCTGCTCCAACAGGGACCAGCCGGAAGAATACGCCGCATTGCAGGATTTGCTCGTTGAAGCGTGGCGGGAGGCGTTTCGCGTCCCGGACATGGTTTTCATCGGCACGCAGCTTTCGGCGTGGCGCCGGCACGCTCCGTCCGAGCGGATGCCCGATGACTGGTGGAAGGCTCTGTCCCCGCTCGAAAGCTGCTCCGGGCCGGAAGGCGAATGCGCGGCCGGTTTCGGCCAGTCCGCGATCCGGGAGGCGCAGATGCGCCTCCTAGACGCCCCGCTCTGCGGCCTCGCCTGCTCGATCGACGTCGGCGACCACTCCGACATCCACCCGCGCCGCAAGAAGCCGGTCGGCGAACGCCTCGCACACGAGGCCGCGCGCGTGGCTTACGGCGACGCTTCCGCAACGCCGGGTCCGCGCGCCGTTTCGGCAAGGCGCGAAGGCGCTGCGGTGCGCGTCGCGGTGCGCGACGGAGACGGCGGCCTCGTGATCGGCGCGGACGGAGCGCCGGCGCAGTCCGCGCCCGCGCTCGACGCTTCGGAACATCTCTTCTCCCTTGAGGACGCCTCCGGCGCATGGGAATGGGCTTCGGGCAAAGTGGAAAGCGACGGCTCGATCCTCGTTTCTTCGCCCAACATCGCCAACCCGGTCCATGTCTTCTACGCCTTTGGCGACAGCCCGCCCGAAGAACATCTGCTGCACCGCGCGTCCGACGGCCTGCCGCTATTTCCGTTCCGTCTGGAGGCGACCTGCTGAACAACTCTGGAAAAACCACGATGGAAACAGAACGGCAGCCCGAAACTTCGCCTTTTGCGCCGATTCCGGAACTTCTGGACGCGCTCCGCAACGGCAAGTGCGTACTTGTGGTTGACGACGAAGACCGCGAAAACGAAGGAGACGTGATCTGCGCCGCCGAATTCGCGACACGCGAGAATGTCAATTTCATGGCGTCGCAGGCCCGCGGACTGATCTGCATGCCGATGTCGCGGGAATGGACGGCAAAGCTCGATCTGCCGCAGATGGTCGCCAGCAACACCGAAAAACTGCAAACCGCGTTTACGGTTTCCATCGACCACGAGGACACCACGACCGGCATTTCGGCCGAAGAGAGGGCGCTTACGGCGCGCAAAACCGTGCAGGACGGAGTCCGCCCGGAGTCCTTCCGCCGCCCCGGCCACATGTTTCCGCTCGAGGCGCGCGAAGGCGGGGTGCTGCGCCGCGCCGGCCACACCGAGGCCACCGTGGATCTCATGCGCCTCGCGGGTCTAAAGCCCGTCGGCCTTTGCTGCGAAATAATGCGCGAAGACGGCACGATGGCGCGCCTTGGCGACATACGCGCCTTTGCGCGCAAACACGGGCTGCCGCTCGGCTCGATTGCCGACCTTATCGCCTACCGCACGCGCACGGAATCGCTCGTGGAGCG
>JAFSUV010000182.1 GCA_017450425.1 Kiritimatiellia bacterium | reverse complement strand
ATCTCCAGCACCGCGTCCGGCACCGGCTTCATCGCGCCGGAGGGCGGCGGCAGGGAAATCGTGGTTCCGGCCGCGATGGTCGGGAACGCGCTGCCGGGCGACACCGTGCTCGCGGCGCTCCTGCCGCCGCAGCGCGGCGAAGCGCGGCTTGCGGCCGCGGTTTCAAAGGTGGTTTCGCGCGGCGCGCGCGACATCGTGTGCACGCTGCGCCGCGCGGGCCGGCGCTGGAAGGCCATTCCGCTCGTGCCGGCAGGCGACAGGGTTTTCTCCGTCGCCGCCGTGCGCGGCGCCGCCGAGGGCGACCGCGTGATAGTGCGCTTTGCGGCGTGGGACGACCCCCGGCTGGATCCGGAGGGCGAAATCGCGGGCGTTCTCGGGCCGGCCGACGACCCGTCGCTCGACACGCTTGCCGTGGAGCGGTCGTGGGACCTCGCGCGGGAGTTCGGGCCGCAGGCGGTTGAAGAGGCGTCCGCCGCCGCGGCCGCTCCGGCCGATCTTGCCGGGCGCGAAGACCTGCGCGGCGAAACCGTGGTGACGATCGATCCTGCCGGCGCAAGGGATTTCGACGACGCCCTTTCCATGCGGCTCGACGAAAGCGGGCGCCGCGTGCTCGGGGTTCACATCGCCGACGTGTCGCATTTCGTGCGCCCCGGATCGGCGCTCGACAAGGAGGCCCGCGCCCGTGGCACCAGCGTGTATCTCGTCGATCACGTGCTGCCGATGCTCCCGGAGACCCTCTCCAACGGCGCGTGTTCGCTCGTGGAGGGCGAAGACCGGCTCGCGTTCTCGGCGTTTTTGACTTTCGACAGCGCAGGGCGGATGGTGGCGAAGCGGTTCGCGAAATCCGTGATACGCTCTTCGCGCCGCCTCCGGTACGAGGACGCCATGGCCGTGATCGAAGGCCGCGCCGGCGCTCTCGACGCGCAGGGCCGCGAGATTCCGCCGGCGGTGCGCAAACTCGTGCTCGACTGCCATGCGCTGTCCCAGACGCTGCGGCGCAACCGCATGGCGCGGTTTTCGCTCGACATCGCGACTCCGGAGCCGGTGGTGAAACTCGCGCCGGACGGCGCCGTGCTTTCGATCGGCCCCGCCGTGCACGACGCTTCGCACGAACTTGTCGAAGAGGCGATGATCGCGGCGAACGAGGCCGTAGCCTCGGCGCTCGCCGCAGCGCGGGTGCCGCACCTCTGCCGCTTCCACGACGCTCCCGCGCCGGAAAAGATGGAGGAGCTGGAGGCGGCGCTTGGCGAGGCCGGCCTCAGAGTCGGGGCGATAAAGGACGCCGGCGCCATCGTGCGCATCCTCAAGGCGGTGCGCGGCACTCCGCTTCAGGACTGGGTCGGCTCGCTCGTGCTGCGCAGTCTCAAGCGCGCCGAATACAGCGCGGACAACGAGGGGCACTTCGGGCTCGCGAAGCGGTATTACAGCCACTTTACGTCGCCGATACGCCGCTACCCGGACCTCGTGCTGCACAGGCAGCTCGCCGCGTTGCTGTCCGGCGACCGCGCCTCGCAGCCCGGCGTGGAAGCGCTCCGCGCGGCGGCGCGCGAATCGACGGCGGCGGAATTCCGCGCCGACCAGGCCGAGCGCGCCCTTGTCGAAATAAAGAAATACCGCTTCCTCGAAGGGCAGCTCGCTGCCGGTAGGCCGCGCGAATACACGGCCGTGGCGGTAAAGTGCCTGTCATCCGGCGTTTTTGTGGAGATTCCGGAACTCATGGTCGAAGGCATGGTGCGGGTGCCGGCGCTGCCGGTGCGTTCGCGCGTGCAGTTCGACCGTTCGCGCGGGCATCTCGTGGCGCCCGGGTTCGATATCGGGCCGGGTACGCGCATGCAGGTGATCGTGGCGGCCGTGGATTTCGAGTTGCGCAGGATCGCCTTCAAGGCGCTCTCCGTGGAAAAGGCGGCGGCGGTGCCGATCGTCTCCCCGAAAGCCGAGAAGGCGCTGCGGCGCAGCGCGGAGCGGCCGATGCGGCGCGAAGCGAAGCGGATCGAGAAAAAACGGAAAAGGAAATGATAGGGAAAATCGAGACGACGACGCTCGAAAACGGGTGCCGCGTTGTCACGGCCGCGAATCCGGCCATGCAGAGCGTGTCGCTGTGCTTCGACGCCGGCATTGGCAGTCGCCACGAGGCGGCGGGCGAACTCGGCTACAGCCATTTTCTCGAGCACATGCTGTTCAAAGGGTCGGAGAAATACCGCAGCACGCGGGCGGTTTCCCAACCGGTCGAAAGGCTCGGCGGCTCGATCAACGCGTTTACATCGACGAGCCACACGTGCTTTTTCGCCATGGTGCCGTACGATGCCGCAAACATCGCCTTCGACGTGATCGGCGACATCTTCACGCGCCCTCTTTTCCCGCCGCGCGACATCGCGCTCGAGCGCCGCGTGGTGCTGGAGGAGATGAAGATGTACCACGACGACGACTCTTCGTACGCGTCGGAACTGTGCCAGGCAGCTCTGTGGCCCAGGCACCCGCTCGGGCGGCCGATCCTCGGCACGCCGAAAACGCTCGCCGCCATCGATCACGACGCCCTCGTCGCGTACCACCGCGGCCATTACACGGCCGCAGGCACGATAGTGGCGGCGGCGGGGCGCGTGGAACACGCGCGCGTGGTTGACTTCGCGCGCAGGTTTTCGTCGCGTCTTTCCGGCGGCGGCGCGCCGCGCTGCATTCCGGCTTCGAGGGCGAAAAAGCCCGTGCCGCTCTCCTTTGAAGAGCGCGAGACGCAGCAGGTGCAGGCCGTCCTCGCCTTCAGGGCGTTTCCGTGCGGCGACAAGCGCCGGTCGGCGCTCGCGGTGCTGTCGCAGATGCTCGGACGCGGCCTCACTTCGCGCCTTTTCATGTCGCTGAGGGAAAAGCGCGGTCTCGCGTATTCGATCGGCACCGAGCATTCGCTCCATTCCGACTGCGGCGCGTTTCAGGTCTTTGCCGGGTTCGACCCGGCCCGCAGCCGCGACGCGCTGTCCCTGTGCGCCGCGGAACTGCGGCGGATCGCCGAAACGCCTGCCGGGCGCACGGAGACGAACCGCGCGATCGGCGGCATAGTCGGCGCGCAGCGCATGGGGCTCGAGACTTCCGCGAGCCAGATGCTGTGGATACTCGACAAAACGCGCAAGCTCGGTTTCGTGGAGACGCCCGACGACACCATCGCGCGCATTTCGGCCGTCACGCCGGAGGACGTGCGGAGCGTCGCCGCCGACATCTTCCGCCCGGAAGGGGCGAGCCTTGCGCTCGTCATGCCGCGCGGCGGCCCGGCGAAGCCGGAAGAGCTTCTTCGCGCATCGTCGCTTTAGCGGGCCGATTGCCGGGAAAAGTGCAGATCGCCATGGTGGATTCCGATACATACGCCGAAGCGCCAGTCCTGCGGGCGCGGGTCGAAGTGCCGGCAACGGCTGTGGACGAGGCGCTCGACGCGCTCTGGGGGCTGGAGCCGGCGGTCGGGGCGTGGCAGGACATGGAATCGGGCCGCGCCTGGCTGCAGGCGTTTTCGGTCGATGCGGCCGCGCTCGCGCCGGTGGCGGCGGCGATGGAATGCGCCGCCGCAGGCGTCGGCGCGCCATGCAAGGCCGAAATCGAGGCTCTTCCGCGCGAAGACTGGGCGGAGAGCTGGAAAAGGTTCTTCCACGTGGTGAAGATTTCAAAACGGGTGTGGATACGCCCGCCGTGGGAAGACGCGGAGCCCGACTCGCCCGACGGCGTCGTCGTGTGCATCGAGCCGGGGATGAGTTTCGGCACCGGGCTGCACGGCACGACGCAGTCTTGCCTCAAGCTGATCGAGAGCCTCGCCCCGAAGGCGGTGGCGGACCGTCTCTCGATGCTCGACCTCGGATGCGGCTCCGGGATCCTTTCGATAGCGGCCAGGATGCTGGGCTTTGCGGACGTGCGCGGCGTGGATTACGACGCCGCGGCCGTGCGCGTCGCGACCGAGAACGCCGCGAATAACGGGCTTGCGGACGTGCCGTACGCGCTTTGCGACGTCACGGTGGATCCCATACCGCGCGCGGACATCGTAGTCGCCAACATCCTCGCGCCAGTCCTGGTCGCCGCCGCACCGCGCATCGCCGGGGCGGTTTCGCGCCGCCCCGGAGCCGCGCTCGTCCTTTCCGGCATCCTCGCGACGCAGTACGAAACCGTCCGCTCCGCGTATGCGGCCCACGGCTTCGCGGAAGAGAGCGCCATCGTGGACGGCGAATGGAAGACCGGCCTTTTCCGCCGCCGCGCCTGGCAACCCGCGCCATAACGACCGCCGTTATTGTGCCGGCCGGGGATTATGTTGGAACATTGAACACAAGTGAAAACCCTACGGGACGTTGAAATTTCAATGTCGGCGCAGCCGCTTTCAGATTATTCAACGTTGACAACGTTTTCAATTTCGTCACACAGAGGCGCAGAGGAGGCAGAGGCGCAGAGAAAAGGAGGCGAACAAATCCGCGCGGACGCTAGCGGCCGTAGCGAACAGGCCGGCACAATGTCGGTTGTTGCTACTTTCTCGTTTTGAGGTTTCAAGTTTTGAGTGTTCCTCGGAGAAAAGTGCAACGTCATTGGAAAGCGCTTCTATTCGGACAAGTTGCGTTTGACGCACGTACATGTCAGCCCTTTTCGCCGGACGCCTCAAATTCCTTGACTTTTATGCCATACTTCGCACGGAGTTTCGCCCCCGATGCGCGCGCGCGCTCGGCAACGGAATGAACATCCTCGCCGACGTACATGTTGGACTCACGCCACCGCGTGTAGTCTTGAGGTTCCCTGATGTTCAGCGTTATGAACCTTTCGGCATTGACATCGCCAAAGACCTCGACGAGCGTCCGGAATCCGCGAACAATCAAGTCCCGGTCCGATATGGTTTCCGTAACCGCGTTCATTGCATTGTCTCCTGTACGTATGTGAGGGGGTTGGCCACTCTCATGCTCCCGACATGGCCAACCTTTTTCAGGATTCCCCTGTCAACGGTGAGAAACCAGTCGCACCGCGCGAATGCGGCACTTGCAAGATGGATGGCGTCGGAAGCCTTTACCCCAATGGCCGCAAATGCCAGCGAATCCCGCTCTATCTGCAATGTCGTGACAACGTATTCGGCT
This sequence comes from Kiritimatiellia bacterium, assembly GCA_017450425.1. Classification (GTDB taxonomy): domain Bacteria; phylum Verrucomicrobiota; class Kiritimatiellia; order RFP12; family UBA3636; genus UBA3636. The sequence continues at coordinate 5,000 of JAFSUV010000182.1, read as the reverse complement.
GCATTGGCGACCCAAGGCTCGATGCGTTCACGTCGTTCCCAGAACTTGCTTTCTTCCACCTCGTTGGCAAGCATGTCGCTCCAGACGTACTCGACAATTCCAAGTCGCATCATCTTCTGGATGTGCAACTTCGCCTCTGTTTCGAGGCGAACCTTCAATTGGCTTTGCTCGTCGAACGGGCGGTTGTAGCAGCAGTTGTCGAGGTAGATGCGCATGGTAAGATGGTCAAGTCAAGGCGAATAACCCGGACGCACTGAATTCTACCGAATCGACACCCAAAACACAAGTTGTTTTCGCCGTCGAGAAGGCAACGAGGCTTGTCGCTCAAAAAAAATGGGGGGATAAGCCTCGGCGAACACCGGTTGTTGACATCCCGCTCCGGATTTTGCAGAATTTCCGCATAGCAGCAACGGAGCAAACGAAATGCAGAAAACGCTACTGGTTCTCGCGGCCGGCATGGGCAGCCGCTACGGCGGCATGAAGCAGATGGACCCGATCGGTCCGAAGGGGGAGTTCATACTGGACTACAGCGTCGGCGACGCGGTCAAGGCCGGTTTTTCACGGGTCGTATTCGTCGTGCGCCCGGAAATGGAGGCCGATTTCCGCGCCATCGTCGGGCGGCGCTGGGAAGCGCGGGTCGAGGTGGCGTACGCGCACCAGACCGTTTCTTCGCTCCTGCCGCCGGGCTTTTCGCCGCCACCGGAGCGCAAGAAGCCGTGGGGGACCGCGCACGCGGTGCTGTGCGCCGGAGCGCTGCTCAACGGCCCGTTCGCCGTGGTGAACGCCGACGACTACTACGGCGGCGAATCGTTCGCCGCCGCGTCCGCCTTTCTTTCCGGCGCGGACGCGACGGGCGGCGATTTCTGCATGGTCGCGTACAGGCTCGACAACACGCTTTCGGCAAGCGGCACCGTTTCGCGCGGCATTTGCTCGGTCGGCGCGGACGGGCTGCTGCGGGGGCTTGTCGAGCGCACCGAACTCGCCCGCGCGGCGGACGGTCTCGTGCGCGACGCGGTGACCGGCGACTCGTATCCGGGCGACACTCCGGTGTCGATGAACCTCTTCGGCTTCACGCCGCGCTTCGTCGAAATGCTCTCGGTCGAGTTTTCTCGCTTCCTCTCGAAGTACGGCGCGGAAGTGAAGCGCGAATTCCAGATGCCGACCGCGCTCGCCACGATGATGCGCCGCGGCGACGCCACCGTGAGGGTGCTGCGCACGCCTTCGCGCTGGATCGGCATAACGGTGCGCGAGGATCGCGCCGCCGCCGCCGGCTTTTTCGGCACGATCCCTTCGCCGCTGGATTGAACGAAAGGGGAGAACCGGTATGAAGAGCGCGGGTTTTACCCTCCTTGAAGTGATCGTCGCGATAACGATCGCGGTGATCCTCGCGTCCGTCGTCGGCGTAAACGTACTCGGCCTTCCGCAGAAGCACCGGCGCGACGCCGCGAAGATGCAGATCGAAGCGTTCAAGACCGCGCTGGCGCTCTATCAGGACGACAACGGCGTGTTTCCCTCGGCGCGGCAGGGGCTCGCCGCCCTGGTCGAACCCTCGGCCGTCGCGCCCGTGCCGACTTCCTTCCGCGACGGCGGCTATCTGGAGTCGCTGTCGCTCCCGGCCGATCCCTGGGGCCGCCCGTACGCATACATCGTTCCAGGCCCCGGCGGCAAGCCGTTCGACATCGTTTGCTACGGCGCGGACGGCGAAGAGGGCGGAACCGGCGTGGATGCCGACATCGCGGCCTGGGATTGAACGCGCTTCGGGGCGGACTCGTGAAATTCGGCGTGGCAACCGCAGTGAAAGACGGGCGGAGTCTCTTCGGAGCCTGCGCCGCGTCGGTGGCGGCTTCCGCCGAAGCGGCGCGGCTTGCGCCGCACGGCGTGCGCCATTTCGTGCAGGAATCGTCGCTCTCGCGCGACACGGTGCTCGACATCGCGGACGGGTTCGGGTGCGATTTTTCGCGCGAGCGCGACGACGGGATCTACGACGGGATCGGCAAGGCGCTCGACCGCGCCGCCGCGTCCGGCGCGGACGTCCTTTCGTGGCTCAACGCCGACGAGCAGTACCTCCCCGCGGCTTTCGGCGCCGCACAGCGCATTTTCGAGTCGAACAGGCGCATTTCGATCGTGTTCGGCGACTACCTCATGCTCGACGGCGGTTGTACGCCGCGCGCCGCGCGCCGCGAAATTCCAGTCAACATGTTCCTGCTGAGGAGCGGCGTCAACTACCTCATGAGCTGCACGGTTTTTTTCCGGCGCGAGGTGTGGGAGGCTCTCCGCCCGTTTTCGCGGGACTACAGGCTTTTGGCCGACAAGGAGTTCTACATGCGGGCGCTCGGCCGCGGTTTCAAGGCGGCGCTTGCGACCGAATACATCGGCGCCTTTGCCGCCACGGGGCGCAACGCCTCTCTCGACTTCGCGGCGGCGGCTTCGGAGTCGGAAAGACTCCGGCGCGCGATAGGCGGGCTCGACGCCCCGCTCGCGCGGCTTGCGGCGCGGGCGGGACGCGTCGCGCAAAAGGCGCTGCACGGGTGCTACTTCCCGGAGCGCGTCGAAACGACGGTCTTTCGGCCGGACGGCTCCCCCGCGTCCTTCAGCGGACGTCTATCGCCGTTTTGGAAGTGGAGCGCGACATGACGCCGCCGGTTCCGTTTCCCGACCCTCCGCGCGAAATCCGGCCCGGGTTCGCGGTGCGGCTTTCATTCCGCCTCCTCTGCGCGGCGGCGGCTGTGGCCCGGCTCGTCTCGTGGCCGCGGCGCATTTCGGCCCGCCGGGCGCAAGGCGGATGCGGGCGGAAGGTGCTGGTGCTGGAGCCTTTCGGCATGGGCGACGCCTTTCTCCTGCAACCGCTGGTTCTCGCCTGGCTCGACGCCGGCGCGGACGTGGCCTTCGCGGGCAGACCGGAGTGGAAGGCGTTGTTCCCCGGACGGGCGCGTTTCACCTACATCCCGGTGAAGCCCGGCTGGGCGACCGGCTCCTTCAGGCGCAAGGCGGCTGGGCTTGTCGCCGATGCCGCTGCGGTTTCGCGCGCTATTCGCGGCGCGGCTGCGGGCGCGCACTGCATCTGCCCGCGCGGCGATCCGCGCTCGATTGCGTGCCTGTGGCTCGCGGGCGCGGCCGATGTCGCCACGCTGCCGCGTTATTTTTCGGCAAACGACTGCAAGGTGTGCCCTCTTTGCGCTTCCTCGTTTGTTCCGCTCGACCGCATGGCGCCGCGCCGCAAAGTTTCGCGCGCTTTCGAGCCGGAAGGGGCGGTCGAGCGCAGACCGGGTCTCGCCCACCTCGCGCAGTACATGGCGGCTGCTCCGGCGGATGGGTCGCGGCGGCCCGTGCGCACGGTCGGCCTCGTGCCGCTCTCTTCGAGCGACCAGAAGGCGTGGCCGCCGGAAAATTGGCGGAGCCTCGTGCGGTGGATCCGCTCCGCAAACCTCAGGCCCCTGCTCCTTTGCGGCCCGGGTGAAGGCGGAAAAGCCGCGGCGGCGACGGGTTGCGACGATTTGGAAACCCGCGAAGCAACGGATGTCGGGCAGTGGGTCGCGGCGCTCGACGGGTGCGATGTTGTCGTCTCCGTCAACACCGGCCCGATGCATCTGGCGGACGCCATGGACAAGCCGCTCGTCGTTCTCGACGGCCCGAGCCGCCTCCCGCTGTGGGCGCCCGAAGGGGAACTCGCCGTCGTGTTGCACAGGCAGGACGCCGTGCCGCGCACGCCGGTGCATTTTGGCGGGGACGGCGTCGCCGCGCGCCAGGCGATGGCGCTCGTCACGCCGCAAATGGCGATCGCCGCGCTGAAGGCCGTGATCGACAAGGCCCGTGCCGCGCCGCCGCCGATTCCCGCAAACGAAATTTGAAATCCGGAAACTCCGAAAAGAAATGAAACGCTTTCTCTCGCTCGATCGCCCGTTGGCGGTTTTCGACATCGAATCCACGGGGCTCAACCCCCACACGGATCGCATCGTCGAACTTTCCGTGTTGCGCCTGGAGCCGGACGGCTCGCGCACGAAGCGCACGTGGCGGCTCAATCCCACGGTGCCGATCCCGGCCGAAACAACTGCCATCCACGGCATAACGGACGAAATGGTCGCGTCCGCGCCCACCTTCGCCGAAAAGGCGCAGGAAATACTGGACTTCTTCAAGGGGTGCGACATCGGCGGCTTCGGGCTCTCGAAACTCGACATTCCGCTGATCGAAGAAGAGTTCGCGCGCTGCTCCATGCACTTCGACTCCTACGGGCGCAGACTGTTCGACGCCCTGCGCGTCTATCACGCCCGCGAACCGCGCGACCTTGCGGCCGCCATGCGCTTCTACTGCGGCGAAGAGCACTCCTGCGCACACGGCGCGGAGGCGGACGCCGAAGCCGCGCTTCGCGTTCTGGAGGGCGAGTTTGAGAAGTATGGAGACCTCCCGGAAGACCCGGATGCGTTCGACAGGCTTTTCAACACGCGCGACCCGGCGTTCCTCGACCGCGAAGGCCGGTTCAAGACCGTCGATGGCGTCGCAACCGTCAATTTCGGCAAAAAGAAGGGGCAGAAACTCGACGAAATCGCCATGCACGACCCATCGTTCCTGAAGTGGATAGTCAAGGGCGATTTCGCGAGCGATACCAAGCGAATCGCCAGCGAAGCGCTCGAGCGCTGCCAAAAGCGTCGCGCCGATCCGGCAAAGCCCCGCGTCGCGGAAAAGCACCGCAACGACGCCAAGCGCAGGGGCGCAGACACGGTGCCCGCCGGCTTCGAGGGCTTTGCAGCGGCGCTGGAGGCGGCGCTTGGATCGCAGCCGAAACAAAACAAGCAAGGAGAAGCGAAATGAAATACTTCGTCAAAGTCGAAAACGGGCCGAGCGCCGGCACGAAACGGGAAATCCCGGCTGCGGGACTGTCCGTCGGCCGCTCCGAAAAGAACGATCTCGTGCTCGACGACGGGATGCTGTCGCGCCGGCACTGCAGATTCACGCTTCAGGGCGCTGTGCCGGTCGTTTCCGATCTCGCCACGGTAAACGGCACT
>JAFSUV010000181.1 GCA_017450425.1 Kiritimatiellia bacterium | reverse complement strand
TCTGGCTCGTCCTCGACCGCGACTGGCGCATCGGCGCCACCGCGAACCGCATCGTCTCCCTCGCGCTCTGACGCGCCCACGGGGCGTCCGCAAGCGGGCGTTTCGTGGAAACGCCCCTACCGGGAAGCGACCGGCAGGGACGCGACTAGATAATATTGTGTATTGAAAAACTGACCGGCAAATGGTATTGTCCTTGCCGCAATGCCAATTTTGGAATACACAAAACACACGCGAGGCACATGAATACCGATCTGCACGAAAAGTCAATCGCTGCGGATGCGCCGGCAGCGGCGGGGCGGCGGACGGCTTTCCTGCTCTTCATGGCAGGATGCGGCGGCATGCTTTTCGATTTCGGCGGGGCGATCATCAACCCGGCGATTCCGTATCTTGAAAGCCTGGCGCTCTTCACGACGGCGCAGCTTTCGCATCTGACGAGCGCGACTGTCCTCGGCGCCGCGATTTCCGGGCTTGCCGCAGGTCCGGTCGCCGAACTGGCCGGGCGCAAGAAGGTGATGCTCGCCGCCTCCGGCGTGGCGATGATGTCCGCACTGCCGATATGCCTCGGCGGCGGCGCATACGCGCCGTTTCTCGCGGGGCGCCTCATGCAGGGCGTTGCGGCGGGACTCGCCGGAGTCGTCGTGCCGATGTATCTGGCCGAGACGCTGGACGCCGCGCACCGCGGGCGCGGCGCGGGAGTGTTCCAGTTCATGGACGTCGCAGGCATCCTCCTGTGTACGCTGGTCGGAGTCGTCGTCGTGCGCGCCTTCGGCGGGCCGGGCGACCCCGCAACCGGCGCGGCGGCGAAGGGTGCCGCGTGGCGGGCGATATTCTGGTCGAGCGCCGTCCCGGCCGCAGTCTTTTTCCTTGGCGCCCTCAGGCTCCCCGAATCTCCGGTGTGGCTGAAGCGGCGCATCCGGCAGACCGGCGGCATTCCGCCGGACGAACCGCAGGGCGGGGCCGCGCGCGACAAGTCGCTGCTGCAGCGCCGCTATGTCGTGCCGTTCGCGATTTCGATGCTGGTGCTGCTCTGCAATCAGGCTTCGGGCTGCAACTCGATCACGTATTTCGCGCTGAAGATGTTCCGCGACGCCGGGCTGGGCGACGGCGCGGCCGGGCTGGCCAACGTCGCTCTCGGCGCGGTGCTGCTTCCGGCCACGGCAGTCGCGTGCGCGCTTGTCGATCGCAAGGGCCGCAAGTTCCTGCTCAAACTCGGCACGGCCGGAATGCTGGCGGCCGACATCGCGGCCGGCTGCGTGTTCTTCGCGCTCGGCAGGGGAGCAATCGAGCCTTCGCCGCTCGCGGGGTGCGCCGTGGCGTTCTGCCTCGTGCTTTTCATGGCCTCGTTCTGCCTCGGTCCGGGAGTCGTGGTGTGGCTCGCGCTTTCCGAAATCATGCCGGACCGTATCCGCGCCCGCGGCATGGCGGTCGGCCTTTTTCTCAACATGATGGTCGCATGGCTCGTCGCGGACAAGTTTCTCGTCGTCGCCGAGCGCTTCGGCTACGCGACGCTCCTCTTCGGCTTCGGCTTTTTCGCGGCGGTCTATCTCGCCGTGGCCGCATTCGTCCTCCCTGAAACAAAGGGAAAAACCCTTGCGGAAATCGAGGAAATGTTTTCAAGGAAATGAACTGCACGCTTCAAACTGGCTTTTCGGCCGTTGACATCACGCCGCCGCTCGCAAACGGCCCCGCCAGAGCCGGCGCCGCCGTCGTCAAAGTCGCGGCCAACTCGCCGCGCCCGGAAGAACTGGACGAGGCCCGGCACATCGACGCGATGCACCGCGCCGGACGCGACGCCGAGCTCCCATTTTCCGGAATGGAACTGACCACGGCGGTAGCCGACGCCGAGCGCAAGTTGCGGCTGGAACACGGGCCGGAAGCGTTCGACATCCGGCTCTCGGCCCTGGCGATCGGAAACTCGTTCGCCCTGGCCGGATATCCGGGCGAACCGTTCAACGCCATCGGGGCGGAAGTCAAGGCCGCATCTCCCTTCGCCCTTACGATGAACGCCTGTCTCGTAAACGGCGCCCGCGGGTACTTCCCGTTCTCCGACGCCTACGAACAGGGCGGCTACGAATCGCGCACCTCGGACTTCGGTCCCACCGTAGCGACCGATCTTATCGCGGGCCAGCTCGCCCTCCTGCGCTCCCTGGCCGGTGGTTGCCGCGGCTGAAAGCGCGCTTCGCCCTTTCGCAAGGGCGACGGCCGCACTCCGGCAAAAAAAACAGGCCCGGCCGGATGGCCGGGCCTGTTTCGTCTTTCGCCTGACGGCGTTCGCGCGCTACTTGGCGGCGGCGAGGGCGGCCTTGATCTCGGCCAGCTTCGCCTTGAGCGCCTTCGGGATGCGGGGCGCGTTTTTGAGCTCTTCCGTCGAATCCTTGGAGGGCTTCTTTTCGTACTCGGCGTAATTGGCGGCCACGCCGTCGATTTCCTTCTTCCAGCCTTCGGCATCGACCTTGAGGATTTCCTTGAGGAACTTCGGATTCACGGTGTCCTTGCCGGTGTTGTTCTCAAGCGAGATGTCCTTGGCGTAGGGAAGGTAGCCGATGGCGGTGTCCTGCGCCTTCACTTTGCCCTCGATGCGGTCGCAGATCCACTTGAGGACGCGCGAGTTGTCGCCGAAGCCCGGCCACATGAACTCGCCCTTGTCCGTCTTGCGGAACCAGTTGACGAAGAAGATCCTCGGCAGCTTCGTGGCGTCGGGGCTGAGGCGCTCCATTTCCAGCCAGTGCTGGAAGTAGTCGCAGACGTTGTAGCCGAAGAACGGCT
>JAFSUV010000180.1 GCA_017450425.1 Kiritimatiellia bacterium | reverse complement strand
CGGCAAAATCCGGAGTGCCGAAGAAAGCGATGGCCGCCTTTGCTTCGGCGACGACGCCGTCTTCGATTTCCAGCGAGTCGATGGCGATCAGTAGCGCCGTGTTTTCGCCATCCGAAAAGGCGACGCAGCGCGCTTCAAGCGGATCGAGAATGCGTTTGGCCTCGCGGTATTTGAAATATCCGGGGATGAAGGTGCCGAGCGGCGGCGTGATGTCAACGGCCGAAAAGCCGACTTTGAGAGTTGTTTCCATAGAGTTTGAAAGTTTGAAGGTTTGAAGGTTGAAGGTCACTAAGGATGGAAAAAGCGGCGGGCGAGGCGCTCGGAGGCGTTGGCGAGCAGCTGGGCCGCGCGCTCTGGCGGCGGGGGTGGAGAGCCTGGCGGCGAAGCGCCTTCGACCCAGGCGCCGCCGAAGTCGCCGGCGTCCTGCGCGACCTGTCCGCACACGAGCGCGAACGGGACTCCCTCGCTCCGCGCGGCTTCGGCGACGGCGCTTGGCGCCTTGCCGAACAGCGTCTGGGAGTCCGCCCGGCCTTCGCCGGACACCGCCAGGTCGCATCCCCGAATGCGCTCGCGGAGACGCCACGCGCGCTAGCGCGAGTCCGCCGCGCCCGACGGGGGCGCCGGTTGAATCCAGAATGCGCGCGCCTAGCGCTTCGAGCATTCCGGCGCCGCCGTCGTTGGTGGCCGAGCCGCCGAGGCCCAGGACGACGCGCCGCGCGCCGCGCGCAATCGCGTCGCGCAGGAGAAGCCCGGTGCCGTATGTCGAGGTCGCGCCGGGATTGCGCTCTTCCGGGCGCAGGAGCGGCAGACCGGACGCCGATGCCAGCTCGATCACGGCAGTGCGGTCGGATTCGCGCCAGCCGTAGGCGGCGCGGATCGGGCGGCCGAGCGGATCTTCGGCGTCGCAGTCGATGCGCTCCGGCAAAGAAAACCGCGGCCGGCACGGCGCTGGTCCAGAAAACGGCCTTCCACGCGGCGATCTTCGCCCCCTCCGCCGTCGCCGGATCGCCCGGCCCGCCGAATATCCGCACGACCGCCACGCCTACCAGCGAGCAGAAAAGGATGCCCACCACGTCCATGAACTGGAAGACGCCCGCCCCCTTGCCTCGGTTCGCGGCGTCGAGCGTCTCCGCCAGATACATCGGCACTACGACGCCCACCAGACCCGCCGCGACGCCCTGCATGAGGCCCCCCGCGTAAAAGGACCAATACGAGCCGCCTCCTAGGCAGATCGGCAGCGCCGCCAGCCCCGCGACGGCCGAAGCGAGCAGCATTGCCTTCTTGCGGCCGATCCACTCCGCCACGGCGCCGGCCGCGAGGCCCGACACCGCCGCGCCGAGCACGACCGCGCTTGTGAGGTGCGAAAGCTGCGCCGTGGTGAAAAGCCCGAGGCTTTCCAGATACGGGATCGCCGGGTTGATGACGGTTCCGCCGAAGTCGAAGAGAAGCCCCCCGCAGCCCGCCATCGCCAGCAGGAAGAAAACGTTTAACCGTTTGTTCGTTTGACCGTTTGTCCGTTGCATCGTTTCTGCGCCGAATCGTTGCGTCGTTCCTTCGCCGGGAGGAGGAGATCACACGTTCCGGCCGGACGACGCTGACGGGGAAAATACCACGCGCCGCGCCTACCGTCAATACACAATGTTATTTTTCGTCATGAACAATTGTCATTGGTCGCGCAAAGACCGCAACGTTCGTGAAGAT
>JAFSUV010000179.1 GCA_017450425.1 Kiritimatiellia bacterium | reverse complement strand
TTGGCCGCCGACAGGCGGACCGCCTCTTCGCGGCGACCGGAAAGAGCATCCGCGCGCGCGTAGAGGAGACGCGCCTCGCGGCGGCAAAGTCCATGCTCGCCGCCGGCGACGACCCCATCTCCGCCGTCGCCGCCAACTGCGGCTTCGCCTCCTCCAACTACTTCGCCTACTCCTTCCGCAAGGCAACGGGCCTCTCCCCCACCGCCTTCCGCGCCTCCGCCAGAAAAACTCCGCAGTAGGGGCCCGGCGCTACGCCTTTTCCGCTTTTTGGTAGAATCGGCGGAAAAATGCGACGGGATTTCCGAAAGTGTACCTTCAAGCGCTGGAAATAAACGGCTTCAAGAGTTTTGCCAAAAAGACCAGGCTCGTGTTCGAGCCCGGCATTACCGCCATTGTCGGCCCCAACGGATGCGGCAAGTCGAATGTTTCCGACGCCATCCGCTGGGTGCTTGGCGAGCAACGCGCCTCGGCCCTGCGCGGCGGGGCGATGACGGACGTCATCTTCAGCGGCACGGACGACTTCAAGCCGCTCGGCATGGCCGAAGTGTCGATCACGTTCGCCGACTGCGAGAAGCAACTCGGACTCGACTTCAACGAAGTGACGGTGACGCGGCGCGTGTTCCGCACCGGAGAGGGACAGTATTTCATAAACCGCAATCCGTGCAGGCTGCGCGACATCCAGCGCCTGTTCATGGATACCGGAATCGGCACCACGTCGTATTCCGTAATGGCGCAGGGGCAGATAGACGCCATCCTGTCCTCGCGGCCGGAAGACCGGCGCGCGATCTTCGAAGAGGCGTCCGGCATCACGCGCTTCCGCGCCGACCGGCGGGAGGCGATTCGCAAGCTCGACGCGACGGATCAGAACCTCGCGCGCGTGGCGGACGTCGTGGCAGAATTGCGGCGGCAGATCGCCTCCCTCCAGCGCCAAGCCTCCAGGGCGCGGCGCTACAAGGAGTTGCAGGCGGAGCTGCGCAAGATGGATCTGCACCTCTGCTCCATCCGCTTCCGCACCCTGTCCGAGCGCGGCGCCGCGCTCGAAAAGGCGTTCGCCGGCGCGCAGGAGCAGGCGGACGCGCTTCGCGGCGGCGTGGAAGACGCGGAAAAGACGCTCGCCGCGCTGCGCGCGCAGATCGACGAAGCGGAGCAGTCCATCTCCGCCGCCGTGGAAAGCGCCGCAGCGGCCCACAACGCCCGCGCCAAGGCCGATGAATCCCTGAGGGCCGGCGCGGAGCGGCTGCGCGAAAACGCGCAGTGGAAGGCCCGCGACGAGGAGGAGGCGTCGCGCACGCGCGCCGTGCGCGACGATCAGACGCGCCTCGGCGAAGAGCTCGCGCGCCGTCTCGAAGGTCTTGCCGCCGCGACTGTCAAGGCGCGCGGCGAGCTCGAAAAGGCCCGCGCCGCGTTCGATTCGCTCCACGGTGACTCCGATGAAGCGCGCGCGGCGCTGCAGCGCCTCCGCGATGAATCGGTCGCGCTGGAGCGCACCAACGCCCGTCTGCAGAACGAACTCAGCGAGGCGGAAAGCGCGGATCGCGAGGCCATCCTGCGCAACGAGCGGCTCGTGGCCGACGAAGCGCGCCTCGGCGAATCGGAGCGCGAACTCGAAACGCGCCTTTCGGGCGTGTCGGCCGAAGTCGCGAATCTCCGCAGCCTTGCCGAATCCGGCGCGGAAGCGGTGCATGCCGCGGAAAAGGATCTTTCGCTCGCCCGCGCGTCCCTTTCGGAAGCGCAGGGCGCGCATGCCACTGTCAGGGCCAGTCTCGCGGCGTGCGAGGCGCGGCTCAAAGTGCTGGAGGAGGCGCAAAAGTCTCCGGACGGGCTTCCCGCCGGCGCGGCGGCGCTCCTCAATGCCAAAAATCCGCTCGGCATGGCCGCCGGAACGGTTCTGGGGCCGATCGCGGACATGTTTTCCGCGCCCAAGGGCGTCCGCACCGCGCTCCAGGCCGTGCTTCGCGCGTGGCTCGACGCCGTGGCGGTGCGCACCGGCGCCGACGCAGCGACGGCGTGCTCGCTTCTCGTGGCGGCGGCGAAGCCGTCGCC
>JAFSUV010000178.1 GCA_017450425.1 Kiritimatiellia bacterium | reverse complement strand
GTGGCGTTCTCGCCGCCGGTCGCCGCGTTCGTCTCGACGGCGCTCGCGGTCGCCGTGGCGGCATCGTGCGGCGGCAGCGCCGCCGCCGCCGCGGCCGGAGAAGAGCACCACCACGGCGAGCCTCGCCAAAAAAGCGTCTTCGAGGAAAAAGCGGAAATCGTTTCCGGCTTCCTGTCCGGCGCGCTGGGCCTCGCGGTGCGCCCGATCGCCGACGCCGACGCGATCGGCAAAGCCGGGGACGGCACGGCCATACGCCCCGAAGACGCCGCGACCGCGTTTTTCCAGTGCGGCGTCGCACTCCCTCTTCTCCTCGGACTGGCCGCCGCCGCCACGCTGAGGCGGCGCGAACTGACATAGCAGGGGCTTTTACGCCATGGACAAAGACAATCCTTTTTTCGACTCCGGCGACTTTCCGCCGTTTTCGCGTCTCGCGCCGCAAGACGCCCTCGACGCCATTCCGAAAATCGCGGCCGAGACGGAACGGGAGGTGGCGCGGCTGGAGAAGGACTGCACCCCGACCTGGGAGGGGCGCGTCGCCGCCCTCACCGCAATCGCGGAGCCGCTGAACCACGCCTGGCACCTTGTGCACCACATGCTCTCCGTGCGCAACGGGCCGGAGTGGCGCGAAGCGCACGAAAAGCTCCTCCCCACGGTGGTCGGGCTGTCGCTGAGGATGGCGCAGAGCAAACCGCTCGCCGACGCCCTCACGGCGATACGCGGCGGCGCCGGGTGGGACGCCCTGCCCGAAGGGCGCCGCCGGGTGGTCGAAGCCGGCATCCGCGACGCCCGCGACAGCGGCGTCGCGCTCGAAGGCGCCGCAAAGGAGCGTTTCAGCGAGATCGCGGAGCGGCTCTCGTCGCTTTCGACGAAATTTTCCGACAACGTGCTCGACGCCACCCGCGCCTTCGCGATCGATCTAAAGGAGGAAGCGGACTTCGCCGGACTGCCGCCGGCGGTTCGCGCCCTTTGCGCCGACGCGGGGAAAGCCGCCGGGGTGAAGGGCCGCGCCACGCTGGAAGCGGCGGTTTACGTCCCGTTCATGCAGTATTCCGAGCGTCGCGACCTGAGGGAGGCGCTTTGGCGGGCGCGCTCGAAAAGGGCGTCCGAAGGCGCGCTCGACAACAGCGCCATCATCGCCGAAACGCTCGCGCTCCGGCGCGAAACGGCTTCGCTCGTGGGCTTCCCGGACTACGCCCGGCTGGCGCTCGACTCCCGGATGGCGAAAACGCCGGAAAACGTGCGGCGAACGCTTCGCGCCGTCTCGGCCGCCGCGAAACCTGCGGCGCGGCGCGAAATGGAATCGCTCCGGCGCTTCGCCGCGGAGCGCGGGCACGAAGGCGCACTGAAGCCCTGGGACGTCGCGTACTGGGCGCGGCGGCAGCTGGAGGCGCTCTACGGCTATTCGCCCGAGCAGCTGCGCCCGTACTTCCAGTTCCCGCGCGTGCTCGAAGGGCTTTTCGCGCTTGCGGAGGAGCTTTTCGGCGTGCGGGCCGAAAGCGCGGACGGCGAGGCCGACGTCTGGCACGAAGACGTCAGGTTCTTCCGCCTCCGCGACGCCGCCACAGGCGAAATCATGGCGCACTTCTACCTCGATCCATACTCCCGGCCGGAAGAGAAGCGCGGCGGCGCGTGGATGGACTCCTTCCACGACCGGTCAGTCCGCCCCGGCGGCTCGGTGCGCCTGCCGCTCGCCCTGCTTTGCTGCAACCAGTCCCGCCCCGCCGGCGGCAAGCCGTCGCTCATGACCCTCGACGAAGTGGAGACGCTGTTCCACGAGTTCGGACACGCATTGCAGTGCATGCTCACGCGGATCGACGACGCCGAATGCGCCGGCATTTCCAACATCGAATGGGACGCCGTGGAACTGGCTTCGCAGTTCATGGAGAACTGGTGCCGCAACCCCGAGACGCTTCGCGCCATTTCAAGCCACGTCGAGACGGGCGAACGGCTCCCGGACGACCTCGTGCGGAAGATCGTCGGCGCGGCGAAGTTCGGCGAAGGCCGGGCCACGGCGCGGCAGCTCTCGTTCGCCCTCTTCGACATGGACGCGCACGAAAGCGTCCCGTCCGGGCGCTTCCCGGACGCCTTCGCCGCATGGGCGGGCGCCCGCGAGGAGTTCTCGACGATCCCGGCGGAGCCGGAAGACGCCTGCTTCCCGGATTCCTTCACCCACGTTTTCGCCGGCGGATATGCCGCCGGATACTAC
>JAFSUV010000177.1 GCA_017450425.1 Kiritimatiellia bacterium | reverse complement strand
CGCGCCTCGCGCGCCGCTGCGGGCGAGGCGCTTGAGCGTGTCGCGCTGCCGGGCTTCGAGGGCAGGCCGTTTGCGGCACTGTCCGGCGGCGAGCGCCAGCGGGTGCTGGTGGCGCAGGCGCTCGTGCGGCGCCCGGCGCTCCTGCTTCTCGACGAGCCGACTGCAAATGTCGATCCGGAGACCGAAGGCGCGCTTTACGCAATCTTCGCTTCGCTCGCCGGAAGCGCGGCGGTGGTGATGGTTTCGCACGACCGCGATGTGGTGAGCCGCCACGCGACGCACCTGCTGTGCGTGAACCGCGGCGTCGATCTGCATTTGCTCGGCGGCGGCGACGGGGCGGTCCTCGAGCCGATAGGCGGCCACGGTCGCGCGCTCGTGCACACAGACCACCCGGAGCATGTCGAGGCGCTTGGGGATGACGCCGGGCACACTCCGCACAGGGGCGAGTGCCTTGGCGCGCGACCGGGTAGTAGCGGGACTCTTAGTGGCGGGACGCTTAGTAGTAGCGGGACTCTTAGTGGTGGCGGGACGCTTAGTGGTGGCGGGACGCTTAGTAGTAGCGGGACGCTTAGTGGTGGCGGGACGCTTAGTGGTAGCGGGACGCTTAGTGGTGGCGGGACGCTTAGTAGTAGCGGGACTCTTAGTGGTGGCGGGACGCTTAGTGGTGGCGGGACGCTTAGTGGCGGGACGCTTAGTGGCGGCGGGGGCGGCGGGGCGTGACGATCCTGGTGATCCACAACCACTACCGCCAGCGCGGGGGAGAAGACAGCGTTTTCGAGTCTGAGTGCAGGATGCTCGAAAATGCGGGGCATCGGGTCATCCGCTACGAGAAGTCCAACTCCGACCTCCACGAGGGCGGCCTGCCGGCGAAAATCGGAATCGCGCTTTCCACGCTTTGGAGCCGCCGGACGGTGCGCGAGGTTCGCGCGCTCATCCGCACCGAAAAGCCCGATGTCGTACACTGCCACAACACGTTTCCGGTGGTGTCGCCGTCGGTTTACTTCGCTGCGGCGCGCGAAGGCGTACCGGTCGTGCAGACGCTCCACAACTACCGCCTTTGCTGCCTCAACGGCTATCTTTTCCGCAACGGCAGGGTCTGCGAGGACTGTCTTGGGCGCATCCCGTGGCGCGGCGTTTGCCGCCGCTGCTACCGCGACTCGTTTTTCCAGTCGGCCGTTGTGGCGGCGATGCTTGTCGCACACCGCGCGCTTGGGACTTGGCGACGCCGCGTCGCCAGGTACATCGCCCTGACGGAGTTTTCCCGTGGAAAATTCGTCGCGGCCGGGCTCCCAGAGCAGAAAATAGCGGTGAAGCCAAACGCCTGCGAGCCGAAGGCGCGGCCATGCGCCGACGGGGCAACCATAAAGTGCGTGGCGCCTGGAGGGCCGATCCGCTTCCTGTACCTTGGGCGACTATCGCCGGAAAAAGGGCCGGACGTGCTGGTGGAGGCGTGGCGGATTTTGTGCGCCATGCCAGATTCACCCGTGCCGGAAAAAGCGCAACTTGACATCGTTGGAGACGGCCCGGAGCGGGAGCGCCTCGAAAGCGCGGCGGCGGATTTGCCGGGGATGCGCTTCCTCGGGGCGATCCCCAAGGATGAGGTTCCTGCGCTTCTTGCCGGTTCGTCGGCGCTTGTGCTGCCTTCGCGGTGCTACGAACAGTTCTCGACCACGGTCATGGAAGCGATGGAAGCGGGGCGCGCCGCCGCGGTCTCGAGCTCGGCAAAGGCCGGGACTCTCGTGCGCGACGGCGTGAGCGGGCGCCTTTTCGATGCCGGAAACCCCGCTTCGCTTGCGGCGGCGCTCCGCGAGCTTTCGCTCGATCCCGGCGCCATCCGCCGCATGGGCGAGGCCGCGCGGGAAACATTCCTCTCTTCCGGCTGTACGCCGGTAAAGAACATCGCCGCGCTGGAGAAAATCTACGCTTCCTGCACCGGCGGTTGAGGCGACGCCTCGAGCGCCCGCACTTTCGCTTCGAGCGCGGCGACCTGCTCCTTGAGACGCTCCACGGCGCGCGGCGCGTGGAAAACGCGCAGCGCCTCGCGCTTGGGCACGGCCGGAGCGCCGAGATACTGGCCGGGCTTCGTCAAATCACCGGCGACGCCGGCGTGGGCGAGGATCTCCACGCCGTCGCCGATCGTCAAGTGCCCGGCCAAGCCGGCCTGGCCCCAGATCATGACTCCGGTCCCGAGGTGGGTCGAGCCCGCAATACCGACTTGCGACACGATGCCGCAATAGGGGCCGGTGCGGACATTGTGCCCGATTTGCACGAGATTGTCGATTTTCGTGTGGTGGCCGATGACCGTCGCGCCGAAACGCGCCCGGTCGATGGTCGTGTTGGCGCCGATTTCGACATCGTCGCCGATTTCGACGATTCCGAGTTGCGGAATCTTTTCGACCTTGATGCCCTCGGGGCCTACGTGAGTCTCGTAGCCGAAACCGTCCGCCCCGATGACCGAGCCGTTGTGGATTATGACTCGTGCGCCGATGCGGCAACGCTCGCGTACGGACACCATCGGGTAAATATGGCAGTTTTCGCCTATCGAAGCGCCGTCGGCGATGACAACATGCGCCTCCAGCACCGTGCCGTCGCCTATTTCGGCATTCGGACCGACCCAGCAGAGCGGCCCTATGTGGACGCCGCGCCCGATTTTAGCCGCGGGATCGACAACGGCGCTTGCGTGGATTCCCGGCTCGCGAACTGGTGGCGGCACGGTAAACAGCGGAACCGCCTTCGCGAACGCACCGTCCGGCGACGGGACGCGCACGAGCGCGCCACCGGCCTCCGGCGGCGATACGGCGGCGTCCTCCGCGACGAACACCGCAGTCGCCTTCGTCTGCGCGACCTGCGTGGCGTATTTCGGGTTGGCGAGGAACGACACGTCGCCCTCGACGGCGTCATGCAGCGACGCCACACCCCTCACGGCGGCGCCGGGCGCTCCGCCCTCGATGCGACCGCCGACGAGCGCGGCAAGTTCCGATACGGTCATGGTCACTCAGCCTCGCCGGATGCCGAAATCGCGCCGGAAATGAAGGCGTCCGCCTCGCGCAGCGCCTTCTCGGCCAGTTCCCTGTCGCCGCCGGTCGCCTTGATCAGCTCATCGGTGATGTCGAGCGAATCGGCGCTCCACATCACGAGCGGAATCGGGGCGGAAGCGCGCGTCGCCGACTTGTCGAGGACGAGCGAAACGCCCTTTGCCGCCACGAGCGCATCGAGCTTTACCTTGACATCCGCCATCACGTTGCCGAAAAGCTCGGCTTCTTTCGCGCGAAGCTTCGACTGGCGGTCCGCGACAAGACGGCGAAGCTCGATTTCCCCTTTGCGGAGTTGTTCGTCGATGTCCTCCGCTGTGGCGCCGGCCTCGCGGCGCTTGGCGTCGCTGAGCGCGACATTGCGCACGTCCGCCGCCGCCTTGCGGCCCTGAGCGACAAGCACCCTGAGCTCTTCCTGCTTCGAGTCGCGCTCGGCGGCGTAGCGCTTCTGCAAATCGACGAGCACAGCCTTGTTTTCCGCAGTTGTCGGGTGCGCCAGCACCACGAGCTCCATGTCAACCGTCGCAATCGACGGCGCGGCGGAGGCGGTCTGGGCGAAACCGGAAGCGGCAGTTGAAGCGAAAATCGCGAAGGCGAGCGCGGGGAAAAATGGAATTTTCACGGTTTAAAGCGATGTTTTGTCTGTTTGCGACCGTTGCCGGTTTCGACCCGTGCAACTGGCAGATGAATCTACCACAGGTGAAAATCGAGTTCAACCGTTTTTTGCGCTTGCCCAGGCGCTGCGGGCGGGCGGTGCCCGTTTGGAAGCGATTTGCGGTATCATCCCGCGCCGATGGCAACGGGTAAGGAAACACTGCTCAAGGTCCGGGACTTGCGCAAATCGTTCGGGCGCAGGGAAGTCCTGCGCGGCGTGTCGCTGGATGTGGCGCGGGGCGATGTCGTGGCGCTTCTCGGGCGCAGCGGCTCCGGCAAGACCACGCTTCTGCGCTGTCTCGACTTCCTTGAAACGGCCGACTCCGGAGTCATACTGCGAGAGGGGTTCCAACTGGCGGATTTTTCGCGTCGCATCCCGCGCTCCGTGATACGCGCCATGCGGCTGCGCTCGGCTTTCGTCTTCCAGGAACACGGCCTTTTCGCCAATCTCACGGCGCTGCAAAATGTAGCGGAGGGGCTTGTCACGGCCCGCGGCATGGCGCGGGACAAGGCGGAGCGGATCGCGATGGCGGCGCTGGAAAAAGTCGAAATGGCCGACCGGGCGGACGCCTGGCCGTCGCAACTCTCCGGTGGGCAGCGTCAGCGGGTCGGCATCGCAAGGGCGATCGCTCCCGATCCCGACATGATCTTCCTCGACGAGCCTACTTCTTCGCTCGATCCCGCGCTCGTGGACGGCATTCTCGATTTGCTGCGCACCCTGGCCCGCGACGGCCGCACCATGATCATGGCGACGCACCAGATCGCATTTGCGCACGAGGTCGCGACGCGGACAATCCGGCTCGAAAACGGCCTGGTTGCGGACGAAACCGCGCGCTGACGCAATCCGGCTACGGTCTGCCGCCGGTTTCGGACACCGCATCGACCACGATGCGCCCGCCGCCGTCGCCGCCTTTTTCGAAGGTCGCCGATGCGCCTGTCCGCCCAAGTCCGCCGGCGCACGAAAGCGCCTGAAAGGCAGCGTCGATCGAACGCGCCGCACTATCCTCCTGCGGCAACGCCCCCATCCGCTCTCCGAGCGCCATCAAGGCGCGGAATTGCCGCGCCGCCGCGGAAAGGGCCGCGAAGTCCGCCCACGACACGGCGAAGCAGCCGGGAGAAGCGGCGGCGATGTCGCAGAGCGCACCGCCAACGGTGTCGGAGCGCGCAAGCGATTTTCCATCGCGGTCCTGCGCTGCGGCGCTTCCGAAATGCGTGCCGAGCGACATGACGCCGCCATCCGGGGAAAGCCGCATCCAGGCGCAATCCGAGTCGGGCGTTTCGCCGAAAAGATTCGTGCGCAGGTTTTTGAAATGCAGCAGCGCCGTGCCGTCGCCATGCATGCGCCAGCGCGGTTTCAAGTGCTTCGCCGCGCGGTCGATGCAGGCCCGGAGACGGTCGAGCGGCGGGTTTTCTCCGCTTTGCGCACCCGCGCCAACCGGAAGAACCGCTCGCGCCGAGGGGGCTTCGACTATCGAAATGCGCCCCGCGTATGGCGAAGCCGCGATTGCCAGCGCGCCGCATCCGGGCGCGACCGGAAGCGCCGGCTCGACGGCGGGGATGAGCGGGGAAACGTCGCCTGCGGCGCAGAACAACGCTCCTGTCCGCGGAATGGCCAGCCAGTCCGCCGTTTCGGCAAACCTTTCGCCGCCCGGCGGCTGCGGCGGCGCGAACGATTCCGGAGCGGGGAACGAGGCGCGGACATGCAGAGCATGGTCTTTGAACGATCCGATGTCCAGCACCGCGAGCCACGGCTCCGCCACGCCTTGCCCGCCGCCTCCGAGCGCCGCGGGCCGAATCCAGGCGCGGTGTTTCAGGGGGGCGTTCAGCCACTCATTGCCGTCGTCAGCCCCGAAAAACGCGGCGCTTCCGCCTCCGCGCTTCGCCTCGCGCACGCGGGAAGCCACTTCCAGCACCAAATCCGGATCTTGGGCAAGTGCCGCGCACAGCACGCCATCGACGACCTCCAATCCGAGGACGATTTTGTTTTTCGGCAAAAAGCCGTGCCCCGAAAACTCCATGTAGCGAGTCCCGGCGGCCGTCGTTTTGAGCGGTCCGAGAAACGGCACGTATTTGACGAAGCGGAGAAACTCGAGGACGCGGGTCTTGCACCCGACAGCGCTCGCTCCGGCGAGGTAGAAGCCGAGGCCGCCGCACTCGCCGGCCTTCGGCACCGCCGCGACTGCGCTGCGGCGCCCCGTGAGCCAAAACAGCGTTGCGTACGTGCCGGCGTTTTCCTCGCGCAATTTTTCCGGATCTTCCCCGATGGCGAGCATCGCTTCCTCGAAGGCGCGCGTCTGGAGAAGAGCCTTTTCCTGGGAAGCGATGTCGCGCACGAACGCCGCCGCGACGCTGCGCGGCGGCAAAGCGGCGAGGAGCGTCCCGGTCTCGGCCGGATGCCACAGAAACCACTTCGCCGCCGCAGCGGCGATGAAACAGATCAAAATGCGTCGCATCGCCAGACCGCAGCGCGGCGAACGGTGCTCCGGCGCGGCGTCAGCCGTTCTCGCAGCCACAGTCGCAGGCGGCGGCGTGCTTCACGCGGTCGTGCTCTTCGGCGCGCTTGGCGTCGTTGAAGCGGTCGAGCGTCCCCACGAGATAGCCCGTGATGCGGCGGATGCGGTCGAACTTCTCGCCGCGCAGGTGGTATTTGAGCTCGACTTCTTCGCCATCCACGGCGATGTCGATCCCTTCCGGCATTTCGCCGAATTTCTCGACGGCGCGCTTCTTGTAGTTTTCGATTTCCTCGGCGGAAACTTCGCCGCCGGTGACGGTGATCTTGCAGTCGGCCATTTTTTTGCTCCTTGTGTTTTTTCGGTGGTTTGGTTGGTGTTTCGTTTTGGTTCAGGCTTTTTCGAGGCTGACGGTTGCCGCGTGGCCGTTGAGATCGCACGGCGAGCCGCACCCTTCCGGCTTCGCGGCGGTCTGTGACGAGGCGATTTCAAACGAAACCGCCAGCGTCTCGCCTTTTACGAATCCGGCGAAGATGCCAAGCGCGAGTTCCGCCTCGGGATCGGTTGAAACCGAGAGTTTGATGCGGTCGGAGACCTCCAGTCCCGCCTCTTTGCGCAGCGTCTGCACGTGCGAAACGAACTCGCGGGCGACGCCTTCGGCCACGAGATCGGGCGTGAGCTGCGTGTCGAGGGCGATCGAGAGGTCTCCTTCGCTCGCGACCGAGAGGCCGGCCTTTTCGGTGCGCTGCACGAGGACGTCTTCGGGCGCGAGGACGACGGCGTCCCCGCCGTCGCGCATGGCCCCGGACGCGACAGTCACGCTTTCGCCGGCGAGGAGTTTTCCGAGGTCTGCGGCCCCGAGCGCGGCGATGGCGGCCGCGGCGGCCTTCATGCGCGGGCCGAGCTTTTTGCCGAGCACCTTGAAATTGGCCTTGGCCGAGAGCGTGACGTAGCGCGATTCGTCGGTGTCGAACTCCACTTTTTTCACGTTGAGCTCTTCGGCGATGACCGGCGCCATCGGCGCGAGAGTCTCGGCGAAGCCGGGGCGGGCGCACACGACAACGGCGCGGGCGAGGGGCTGGCGCACTTTGAGCGATGCGACCTTGCGCAGGTTGTGGCCGAGCGCGACGGCGCGCTGCGCGGCGGCCATGCGCTCCTCGAGCTTGAGGTCGCGCGCGGCGGCGTCCGCTTCGGGGAAAGAACACAGGTGGACCGATTCGGGCATCGAGGCGCCGCGCAAATTGCGGTAGATTTCCTCGGCGATGAACGGCGTGAACGGCGCCGCGATCTTGCACAGTTGCACCAGAACGTAGCGCAGCGTGCGGTAGGCCGAGGCCTTGTCGGCGTCGTTCTGCGACTTCCAGAAGCGGCGGCGCGAGCGGCGGATGTACCAGTTGGTGAGGTTTTCGACGAAGGCGACGAACGGCCTCACGGACTTCTGCAGGTCGTAGCGGTCCATCGCGCCCGTGACATCGGCGACGAGCGTTTCGAGGGAGGAAACGATCCAGCGGTCGAGTTCGTTCGGGGAATCCGGGCGCTCGACCTCCGGCTCGTGCCAGCCATCGACATTGGCGTACGTGACGAAGAACGAGTAGGCGTTCCACCACGGGATCAGCAGATCGCGCAGTATCTGGCGCACACCCGCTTCGCTGAAGCGCAGGTTTTCGGCGCGGACGACCGCGGAGTTGATCATGTAGAGGCGCACGGCGTCCGCGCCGCAGGCGCTTACAAGCGCCATCGGGTCGGGGTAGTTCTTGAGGTGCTTGCTCATCTTCTTGCCGTCTTCGGCGAGGACGAGACCGTTCACGACGACATGGCGGTACGGCGCCTTGTCGAAGAGCAGCGTCCCCAGCACCATGAGCGAATAGAACCAGCCGCTCGACTGG
>JAFSUV010000176.1 GCA_017450425.1 Kiritimatiellia bacterium | reverse complement strand
CCGTGGTAGCCCAGGTCCCACGGCTGCGGGCCGGGGCGGGGGAGTTGCCAGATGGATTTCGGACGCATGCAGTCGTTGCCAAGCACGACGATGGCGCGCATGCCATGCTTCGCCGCGACGGCGAGCGTGCGCTCGAACCGCTCCCGGAAGCCGTCGGGGTCTTCCAGCCACACGCCGAAGCCCTGCAGCTCGACGAGCAGGCGCAGCGTGTTGAAGCCGATCGACTCGGCGACGGCGAGTTCGCGATCCATCTCGGCGAATCGCTCCTCCGCGCCGAGCGCCTGCCACTGGTCAACGCGGTTGGCGCATGAGGCCGGCATGTAGTTGCAGCCACGGATCCAGGGCTGGGCGTCGTACCAGGCCCATGCGCGTTCGCGCGACCAGCGGCCCGCGGACTCCGCGCCGGGAACGGAACGGGCGCTGATGGCGCCTGCGTCGGGAGCGGAAACGGAAGCGGAACCGGGAGCGGAGGAGGGCAGGGCGGTTGCTGGGGATGCGTTCATGACAGCGCGAAATACTAGCGTGATTTCTCCAGTTCGTCCAGCAGGGCGCGCAGGGCGGTAGCCTTGCCGCGCGCCTTGGCGGCGCGTTCCATGGCGGAGTTGTCGCCGGCGAATTTCGCGTAGGCGTTTATGACCTCCGGCTGCGGGGATTCGAGTTCGGAAATGGCCTGGCGGAGTTCGGCGAGGAGCGGAGCGCATTCGTTGCCGCGACCGAGCTGCCGCAGGGCCTTTGCCCGCCAGTAGTCCATCTCGCCGGCGTGGATCCAGCCTTTGAGCGCGTTTTCGAGTTCCGCGCGGCAACCCGCCTCGTCGCCGAGGGCCTTGCGGCACTGCGCCATGAAATAGCGGCTCTTGGGTTCGGTCCCGGCGTCGCCAGGGCGTCCGGCCTGGAGGTTTTCCGGGTAGGTGGTCGATTCCTCGAAAAACGCCAGCGCCTTCGCGAAATCGCCGTGCTCCATCGCCTCGCGGCCGAGACCGTGGCAGGCCTCGACAAACGGCGCGAGCAGACCGTCGGCGCCTTCCCAGACGTGGAAGCGGCGGCCGGTGAGGATCGCGTGCGCCTCGGCGAAGCGGCCGACTGCGTTGAGCGCGTAGGCGAGGCGCAGCATGCAGGGGTCGTACGACTCCGCAGCCGATTTGTATTTTTCCAGCAGCGCGACGCGCTCCGCAGCCGGAATGTCGAGTTTTTCGGCGAGCTTCGAGGCTTCATCGAGCGTGCGGAAGTTCGAGGGGTCGGCTTCAAGGGCGCGGAGATACATGTCGTATGCCTCGCGGCTTGGAACGCCGGAGGGGACGCCGGTGTTGGTGAAGTATGTTCCGGGGTGCGAAAGGCCGAACGCGATGCAGCGCAGCGCAAGCGCGTGACGCGGCGCGAGCGCGACGGTGCGGCGCCATGCGGCGAGTGCATCGTCCTTGCGGTCGTGGTTCCAGAGGCAGAGCCCGAGGGAGTAGTGGAGGTTGGGGAGGGCGGCGTTTCCTTCAAGCGCCATGCGCAGAGCCTCCTCTTCTTCAAGCCGGTTGGGGAACACGTAGTCCGTCGGCATGGCGTCGGCCTCGCGCCAGGCGTCGAAGGCGGCGGCGGCCGACCCCGTTTTCGCGAGGGCTGCGCCTTTGAAGACGGCGAAGAGGGCGTTTCGGAGCGAATTGCACGCGGCGACGGTTTCGGAAAGAGGGAGCGCCTCAGGGCCGGTGCGGAACGGCTTTTCCAAGGTGGCCTTGGCGAGCGCGGCGTCGCAAAGGGCGATCACCTCGTCGTAAAGCCCAAGGCCCCAGTAGTCGGAGACGGTTTCAAGGAGTTGCTGCGCCTTTAGTCCGCGGTGGTCGAGCGCCGCGTCGATGCCGTCGCGCGCCGCCACGGCCCAGACCTCCAGCGGGTCGCATGCGAGCGCTCTGTCGAGGCACTCGTCCGCCGCCGCGCCTTCAACCTTCAACTTCTTCAGGAAAAGCCCTTTCATCGTCCAGAGCTTGGCTTCGTCCTGTCCGAGGGCAAGGGCGTCTTCAACGCGTGCAAGTGCTTCGGTAAAATCGCCGCGCAGCGATGCAAGGCGTGCAAGTTCGACAAACGATTCCTTCTTGTGCGTGAGGCGCCACGTGCAGCGCCAGAAGAGGTCTTCGGCGCGTTTGAGATTGCCGAGGTGGCGCTCGACGAGAGCGAGGTAGTACTCCGGCGCGGCGTCGAGGGCGCGCGTGTGGTTCTGCGTGGCGCGCGCCACCGCGCGCTCCAGATACGGCTTCGCGGCCGCGAACGAGCCTTCCTTCGCGAGCCGGACGCCCATGGCGAGGTTTGCGCGCGTGTAGTCAGGGTCGATTTCGAGGGCTCGCTCGTAGTAGGGCACCGGATCGACGAGGCCGTTGTGGAACTGGTCGAGGCGGAGGCCCGTTTCGTAGGCGAGTTCGGCGCTCGAATACTCCTTTGGCGGCTTCGGGTTGGCGACCTTCGGCGGGAGAGGCTCGCGAGGATCGGGCCCGACGGGCGTGTACGAAAGGAACGCCTTGCCGGAGGCGTCGAAGATCGCGGCGGTGTAGCGCTGGTCGGCCGTTTCGGCGTCCGCCGGAACGATTTCCCGCCACGGAGCGTCGGGACCGATCGAAACGTCGCATTCCTCGAAGACGCAATCCCGGTCGCGGAAGAGCCGCACCGTGCAGCCGGAAAGTTCGCGAGTGGAGTGGAACCCGACGAGAAGCGAGCCGTCCTCTTGCCGGTCAACGTTCACCGCGCCGTCCGTCGTCGCGTTCTTGACGCCGCCGATGCCCTT
>JAFSUV010000175.1 GCA_017450425.1 Kiritimatiellia bacterium | reverse complement strand
GTCTCGTCAACCTGCCGCTCTACAACGGCGTGAAGAGCATCTCCGTCGGCGTCGAAAAGGGCGCGAAGGCGAGCCCGCCCGCCGCTCGCGCAAGCGGCGTCGAAAAGCCGGTCGTGTTCTACGGATCGTCGATCACGCAGGGCGCGTGCGCTTCGCGGCCGGGAATGGCGTTCGTCAACATCGTCGGCCGGGAGCTCGACATCCCGGTGGTCAACCTCGGATTCTCCGGCTCGTGCGCGATGGAGATGGAAATGTGCGAGCACGTCGCATCGATCGACGCTTCGTGCTACGTGCTCGACGGCCTGTGGAACATGGGTTCGTCGAAAGGCGGGCCGAACCGGCGCGGACGCAACGTGGAGGAAAACTACGAGCCGTTCGTCAGGCGCCTGCGCGAACTGCGGCCGGGAGTGCCGATCGTGATGGCGGGGATGTGCGAATTCAAGTGCGACGCCGAAAACGCGCGCGACAGGTTCGTGCGCGCGCTCTACGGCAAACTGGCAGCCGAAGGGTGGAAGGACATCTACTTCATCCCAAAAAGCGAATTCTACTCCGGCGCCGGCGAAGAAACGGTTGACGGCGTCCACCCCAACGACTGGGGAATGGTGCAGATCGCGGCGGCGTTCGGGAAAACGCTTCGCAAGGCGCTCGGGCTGAAGCGGAGCGAATGAAACGGCTCTTCGGCACGCTCGCCGTCCTGGCGACGCTGCCGCTGTGGGGAGCGGCGGCGCTCGCCGTCGCCCTGGCGGTGCTGCTGGCGGACGGCAGGCCGGTGCTGTTTTCGCAAATGCGCGCGGGGCGCGGCGGAAAACCTTTCCGGCTGTGGAAGTTCCGCACGATGCGCGATGGCGAAGGCGGCGACATGGAGCGCACGACGCGCCTCGGGAGGTTTCTGCGCGCGACGTCGCTCGACGAGCTGCCGCAGCTCGCGCTGGTGCTGGCGGGGAAAATGGCGCTTGTCGGCCCGCGCCCCCTTCCCGTGCGCTACCTCCCGCGCTACTCGCCGACGGAGGCGCGCCGCCACGACGTGCGGCCCGGCATCACCGGTCTCGCGCAGGTCAACGGGCGGAACGCCATTTCATGGCGGCGCAAGTTCGCGCTCGACGTATGGTATGCGCGCAACCGCTCGCTCGCGCTCGACGCGAAAATACTTCTGCTCACTTTCTGGAAAGTCGTGCGCCGCAGCGGCATCGACAGCTCCGCCGGCGAGACGATGGAAGAATTTTCCGGCGGACGCGCCTACAGGGAGGGCGCGACGTCGGCGAGCATCGCCGCTTCG
Source organism: Kiritimatiellia bacterium (assembly GCA_017450425.1). Lineage (GTDB taxonomy): Bacteria > Verrucomicrobiota > Kiritimatiellia > RFP12 > UBA3636 > UBA3636. Next base: position 307 of record JAFSUV010000175.1, on the reverse strand, counting down.
CCCGAAACGTTGCGGCGGTAGAACGCGAGAGCGGCGATCATCGCGGCGTTGTCGCCGCAGTATTTCGGCTTGGCGAGAAGGATGCGCACGCCCGCGTCTTCCGCGACGGCGGAAAGCGCCGCGCGAAGGCGCGAATTGAGCGAAACGCCGCCGCCGACGATCAGCGAGCGGTAGCGGCCGCGGCGCAGCGCCGTGCGCGTGCGCTCGGCGACGGCGCCGACTATCGCCTCCTGGTAGGACGCGGCGAGGAGCGGAACGTCGTCCGCGCCGAACTTCTGGACGTGGCGCAGCAGGGCGGTCTTGAGGC
>JAFSUV010000174.1 GCA_017450425.1 Kiritimatiellia bacterium | reverse complement strand
GGCGGCGCCGGGGTACATCCGCAAAAATTCGCGATACGCGATGGCGGCGGCTTCGGGGTTTTTGCGCACGCGGTCGTAGAACTCCGCCCGCTTCCAGGCCATGCGGGTCGCGCGGGCGGACAGCGCGGCGACGCGCTCCGAAGTTTCCGGCGCGGCGGGGTGCGACGACGAGAGCCGCAGCGCGCGGCGCATCGTTTCGAGCGCATTGCCGAGCGCGCGCTCGTCGTTCGGCCACTTCTCCGAAATCCGCCAGCGGCACTCGCCGGCGCGGTAGCAGGCGTCGATGAAGAGGGCGCTCGACGGATACTTCGCCATCAATTTGTCGTATGCCGAAACGGCCTTGTTCCAGTCCCTGTCGCTTTCCCACGCGAGAGCCTCCCTGAAGACCGCGTCCGGCGCCTTTTCCCAGTCCGGGGCGTTCTCGGCCACATGGCGGAACATTGCCGCCACGAGGGACGGCGACTCGTCGAAGATGCCGCGTCCGGCCTTCGGAAGAAGCGCCGAGGCGATGGAATACTGCGAGCGCACCACGTCGAGCCAGTCGTAGCCGGGAGCGGCGTTGGAGCCGGCGTAGCGCTCGATGTAGTACTGGTATTCCGAAAAGGCGTCCTCGAAGTCGCCCCCGGCCTCGTACAGACGCGCCACGGAGAGCTGCGCCACCGCGGCTTCCGCGCTGGCGCCCCAGTTGTGGACGAGCGCGTTGTAGGCCTTGCGCGCGGCGCCCATGCGCCCCATCGCCTCGAAGGACACTGCCCGCGCAAGCTGCGCGGCCGGGTCGTCCTCGGCCGGGGCGCCCCAGAAGTGGCACGGCGTTTTCAAATCCGGCGCGGCGGCGCGGTCGCGCTCCACGAACGATTCGCTGTCGTGCGCCACGGCGCTCCCCGGAACCCGCGCCGGGCCGGATGCCGCAGAGGCGAACAGCGGCATCGCCGCCGCCACGATTGCGCCGAAGCGCAGAACATCGCCGAAATTCCTTGCCTTCATGACCGTTTTTTCCTATCATTCGCGCACATCGCGCAACCTTGAAGCGTTCCGCGAAGCCGGACTCCGCCGCGAAAGCGCGGCGGCCACCACGGCAAAGCATATCAAAAACCGAACGGCAAAAAAATGAAAAAGGTTCTGATCCCAACGAAACTCGACTCGCAGGCCTCGCGCATCCTTTCCGAGCGCGGGTACGAGGTTGTCCAAGAGCCCAAGACCCCGGTTCTCGATCTGGCGAAGGCGCATCCGGACGCCCACGCCGTGATCGTGCGCTCCGAAAAGGTGACGGCCGAGGTGATCGACGCCCTGCCCCGGCTCAAGGCCGTGGTCCGCGCCGGCGCCGGGTTCGACAACATCGACGGCAAGTACGCCCGCGCAAAGGGCATCGACGTGATGAACACCCCGGGCGCCAATTCCAACGCCGTCGCGGAAGAGGTCGTGGCGCTCATCCTCGCCGACATCCGCCACGTCGTGCGCGCGGACGAGACGACGCGCCGCGGCGAATGGGAGAAGTCGAAGCTCATGGGGCGCGAGCTCACGGGCAAGACCGTCGGCATCGTCGGGCTTGGTCACATCGGCCGCCTCGTCGCGAAGCGCCTTGCGGGCTTTGAGTGCCGCATCCTCGGCTACGACCCGCTCGTCCCGCCGCAGAAGGCGAAGGAGTTCGGAATCGAGCCGGCGGATGTCGAGACGATTTTCCGCGAATCCGACTTCATCACGCTGCACATCCCGCAGAATGCGGAAACCAAGGGCTTCGTCGGCAGGAAACTCCTGGCTCTCATGAAGAACGACGCGACGC
>JAFSUV010000173.1 GCA_017450425.1 Kiritimatiellia bacterium | reverse complement strand
TGCCGAACCGCAGCGCCGGCGTCTGCGCCTCTCGCTCGATGCCTTCTGGCTCAACCCCGCGCTGCCGCGCGAAGGCCGCGCCTTCCCGACCGCCGCCGCCCGCGCCGCCGGCTACAAGGGCGACCCCGCCGGAGAACGAGCCGGCCGCTTCTTCAAGCCCGACCGCCTCGACCCGGCGGACGAGTTCGTGCCGCTGCTCACCATGCCGCTTCCGGGCGCGCCGGCCGCCGCCGTCGCCGCCGCCGTCATCCGCTACGGCGGAGACATGAAAGGCTGCCTCGCAGTTTCCGGCGTGATGGGGCGCAACGCCTCCGTCCCCATCGACGAAGCGACGCAAGCCCGCTACCTCGTGCGCTCGCTTGCCATCTGCCTCGCGCTCGGCGTCGATGGCTACTACTGGTATGAGTTCCGCGCCCCCGAAGACGACCCGAACAACAGCGAGCACCACTTCGGCCTCACGCACAAGGACTTCGCCCCAAAGCCCGCGTTTTTCGCCTATCGCAATTTCATCGAACACCGTCCGCCGGGAAGCGTCCAGCGCACCGTCCCGCTCGTCGATCCGCAAACCGGCATCTACCGCAGCGAATGGACGACCCCCGACGGCACAGTCCACGGCTGCCTCTGGAAGCCCGGCGAAATCGAAGACCCCGTTTTCCACTGATTGATGAAAGCGCGCATCATCCAATACCGTTTCGGTCCCACGGCTGCCGAGTGCGAAGAGAACATCCGCTGGATTCTCGCGCAACTCGACGAGTGCGACGAATCGCTCGACGCCATCGTCCTGCCCGAAGGAGTCCACAACCCCGCGCCCATGGTGATAGTGGAAAAATCACGCAGAGACGCAGAGACGCAGAGGGGATTTGGATTGTCCACAAACTCCAAATGTCCACAATTGTCCACAAATGAAAATGCAAATCTCCGCGGCTCTGCTCCAATGTGCGAGATGCCTGCGACAGAGCGCGTCCTTGCCGCCGCCGCCGCGACGGCGCGGCATCGGCCAACGTTCCGGGCCTTCTTCGGGAAGCCGGGGCCGCATGGGGTCGCCATGGCCCCATGGCACAATCCGCCCGATTCGTGTAAACTCGGCCGCGTTTTCCACTTCGTCCGCGGTGCCGCGCCATGTTCTCGAAATCCAAATCGATCCTGATGTTTTTCCCCGGCGGCGGATCGCATCCGCAGGATGCGTTTTCCGGCGTTCGCGGCAATGTAGTCGCCAGGGGTTGGGCCTTCTTTTCCGCCGAGACGGTTCGCGCCGAGGACGGATCCGTGCTTCTTCACCGGTCGTCGCGCTCCGCCCGGACGGTTTCGGCCCTAGTGGAGTTTCTGCACCCGGACGGAATCGTGGTCTGGGAGGACGCCCTCCTTCCCGACGAAGTGCGCGAAACCGTCGGTCCCGGCGTCCCGGCGGTGTTCGTCGATTGCGGTTCGGCGCCCCGTCCCGGACGGGGCTGTCGCTACGGAAGGGTTCGCAGCGATCCGGAGTCCATCGCCGCCATCGCCGCGCTTTTCCGCGACCGCGGCATCGGCGTCTCGGACATCTTCATCGGCACCCCGAAATGGGCGTCGCCCCTGCGTCGCCTCCCCGGCGACCTCGCCGCGCTCTTCCGCGGCTGCCGCGACATGGCCGCCGCGTTCGGCGACACGGTCGAGGACTGGGAGTTCTGGAACGAGCCGGACATCCACTTCGCCCCGGAGCCGGTCTGGGATTTCGCCGCCGCGCAGAAGGCGGCGTATCTCGGCTTCAAGGCGGCCCGGCCCGAAATACCGGTCGCGATGGCCGGCCTCTGCCAGCCACCCGACGGCCTCTACCTCAAGACGCTTCTCGCGAACGGCGTCGCGCCCTACTTCGACATCTTCAACTACCACACCTACGCGCCGGTTTCGCAGTATCCGTCCTTCTTCGCCACGATGCGAAAGACGCTTGCGGAGGCGGGCGCCGGAGACCGCCCGATTTGGATCACGGAAAGCGGCACCAACCTCGAAGGCCCGGCCGCGCTCGAAAGCGTCCGTCCCGCCTTCAAGGCGCACTCGCCGGACCAGGAACTCGTCGTGGCCGAATTCTTCGCCAAGTCGCAGATTGCGATGCAGATGGCGGGTATGGAGCGAAACTTCGCCTTCCTTCTCGGCGCCTACAGCGAGCGCGACGGCACCAAGGACTGGGGGCTTCTGCGCCGCGACGGCACCGTAAAGCCCGCCTACGCCGCACTCGCCACGATCACGCATGAACTCGGCGGCGCGACGCTCGCCGGGGCGCTGGACGTCGGCCCCGGCGCGAGAGCGTACCTTTACGACCATCCCGACGGCACGCAGACGGTCGCGTTCTGGGCGGAGTCGCCCATCGACACCGCGACGGCCGGACACTCCGTGGTCGAAGCCACGCCGGACTTTGCGCGGGAACTGCGGCTGGGGACTGAAGGCGTGGCTCGCTCCCCGAACCCCCTCCGCCTCGTCGATCTGTGCGGCATGGAGATGCCCGCGCCGGAGCCGGTCGCCGACGGCACGCTTCTCCTCCCCGCCACGCGCTTTCCGGCGTATCTCTCCGGCCTGCGGGGATTGTGCGCGGACGTTCCTGGTAGGGGCGCGCCCACGGCGCGTCCGAAGGATAGCGGGCGTTTCGTGGAAACGCCCCTGCCGGACGGCGGGCGTTTCGTGGAAACGCCCCTACCGGGGCCATCGCCGATAGTTTTCCGCGTTGCCCTCGCGCCCGGCGACTTCGACATCTCGAACCGCAAGACCCTGGCGATCGCCAAGGGCGCTGAACCGCGACTGACCGTGCAGACCTGGAACCTCTCCGCCGCCGCCACCACCGGAACCGTCGCCGCCGCCGGGGCGGTGCTGGAGGGACTGCCCGGCGCGCCGGTGGCAATCGCCCCGTTTGAAAAGGCCGAATTCGATTGCGTGTTGAAACCGGCCCCTCCGGGCAGCCCGGACGCTTCCTCCACGCTCGTCATTTCCGGCGATTTTGGCGGGCGGTCCGCGTCGCCGCTCGCCATGCCGGTCCTTTTCGAAAATGTTTTTCTCGCCTCCTGCGCGGCAACGCCGCTCGACTGGAAAGACCCCGGCGCATGGCTCCGCAACGACTCCGCCTCGTCGTATTCCGTGCGCTGGGACGAACCCGAACAGGCGCTGCGATTCGACGTAGCATGGGACGACCCCCGCGTCGGCCGCTGGTTCTACCCGGTGCTGCCGCTTCCCGCCGCTGGTCAGAACCTCGATGGCGCCGTGCGCGTCGCGTTCGAGGTGAAGACCGCGCAGGACAAGGTGGAGAACGACTTCGGCGAGTGCTGCCTCATGCTCGTACGCGGCGAAAAGGGCGGCTCCCCCGGCGAATGGCTCTCCTACTCGCCGCCGACCGGATCGTGGGAGCGCCGCTACGTGGAACTCTCCGCCGAGCGCGACCTGCACGAGGTAGATGCCATCCGAATCGGCGCCAACCCGCGCGGCATGAAAATGACCTTCTGGATCCGCAATATCGAAATCATGAAACCCGCAAAGCCCGCCGCAACGAACGCACCGACGCGCTCCTCGCCTCGCGCGGCTTCGCGCGGGTGCGCGGGCTTTGCGCCCCCTTTCCGCCGAATCCGAACCCCTTCGACCCCAAGGGGGAAAAACTCGACGAGTGGCGCCCCGTCGCCTCGGCAGATGCATTCTTCCTCCCGGCGACGGACTTCCTTTCCGCCCGTCTCGTGCCGGACGTCATCATGGGAGAGGCCTACCACACCGATATCGACGACACCCTGCGCGCCATCGCGCGCGCCGGCGAACGCGCCGAGGCGCTTTTCCTCGTCTCGCACGGCATCGCCCCCGACGCCAAAGGCATCTCCATGAAGACCGAATGGCTGGAGCGCATCCTCTCCTCCGCCAACGACCTCGGCGTGGTGGTGAGGGGGATACGATGAGAGTTGAAAGTTAAAAGTTAACAGTTGAAAGTTGAAAGTTGGAAGGTGGAAGTTGGAAGGTGAAAGTTGAAGGCCACTCTGCTCATGTCTAATGTCTCTCGTCAATCATCGCTTGCCGCTGCGCTGTTCGCGCTTGCGGCGTTGGCTGCGGGCGCGAACGTGCCGATGTGCCTCAACGAGTGGCT
>JAFSUV010000172.1 GCA_017450425.1 Kiritimatiellia bacterium | reverse complement strand
CGGCGCGCCTTCCGGCGGCGACGACGCCGCGGCGGCCGCCCCGCAAGGCGTCGAGCGCCCGGTTGCGCCGGACGCCCTCGACGCGCTGCTGCGAGTCCTGTCCAATCCGACGGTCGCGGACAAGACGTTCCTCATAACGATCGCCGACCGCACCGTGACGGGGCGGGTCCACCGGGACCAGATGTGCGGCCCGTGGCAACTCCCGGTGGCGGACAACGCGGTCGTGACGCTCGGCTACCACGGCCTCGAAGGCTCCGCCATGGCGTGCGGCGAGCGCTCGCCGGTCGCGGTGGCGGACGCACCGGCCTCCGGCCGCCTCGCCGTGGCCGAGGCGGTCCTGAACCTCGCCTCGGCCGGCGTCCCCGAATTGGGGCAGGTGAAACTCTCCGCCAACTGGATGGCCGCGTGCGGCCAGCCGGGGCAGGACGCGGCCCTGTTCGACACCGTGAAGGCGGTCGCCGAAGACTTCTGCCCGGCGGCGGGGCTTTCGATCCCCGTCGGCAAGGATTCGTGCTCGATGTCAACCGTGTGGGACGGCAGGACGCAGCTTTCGCCCGTATCGCTCGTGGTGTCCGCCTTCGGCCCGGTGCCGGACGTCTCGGTCGGCGTCACCCCCGATCTCAAGCGCCGCGGCGGCACATCGCTCGCGCTTGTCGATTTCTCCGGCGGCCTGCGCCGCCTCGGCGGATCCGTCCTTGCGCAGTGCTGGGGGATGCTCGGCGGGGACGTGCCGGATTTCGCCGATCCGAAGGCGCTCGTCGCGTTCTGGCCGGTGTTCCAGCGCCTTCTGAAGGAAGGCCGCATACTCGCCGCGCACGACGTTTCCGACGGCGGCCTCGCCGTCGCCGTGGCGGAGATGGCGATGGCGGGCGGGTGCGGCGTGCGTCTCAAGTTCGCGCAGTCCGGAACGCAGCAGGAAACGCTCGCCGCCCTTTTCGCCGAAGAGCCGGGCATGGTGCTTCAGGTCGCGGACGTCGATCTTTCGGCCGTGGAGTCCGCCTTCTTCGGCGCGGGCCTTTCCTTCGTCCGGCTCGGTTCCGTCACGCCGGATTCGCGGTTCCTCTCGGCGAAGTTCGGCGAAACCGTGAAGCTCGACGTGTCGATCGCGCGGCTGCGCTCGGCGTGGAGCGAGACTTCGGCCTGCATGCGCGAACTGAGGGACAATCCGGAGAGCGCCGCTGCGGAGCGCCAGGCCGCTGCGGACGAGCGCGATCCGGGGCTTTCGTTCGAGATGACGTACGATCCGGCGTCGCTCCCGGTGATCGCCAACGCCTCGGCGCGGCCGCGCGTCGCGATTTTCCGCGAAGAGGGGGTCAACGGCCACGTCGAAATGGCCGCGGCGTTCGACGCGGCGGGGTTCGAGGCCGTTGACGTGCACGTGACGGATCTCGTCGAAGGCCGGGAGTCGCTCGCGCGGTTCGCCGGGCTCGCCGCGTGCGGCGGCTTCAGCTACGGCGACGTGCTCGGCGCGGGTTCGGGCTGGGCCGGCACGATACTGCACAACGCGAAGCTGCGCGACGCCTTCGCGGCGTTTTTCGCGCGTCCGGAGACGTTCACGCTCGGCGTCTGCAACGGCTGCCAGATGGTTTCGCAGCTGCGCTCCATCATCCCGGGCGCGGAAGACTGGCCGCGCTTCATACACAACCGCTCCACGCGCTTCGAGGCCCGCTACGCCACAGTCGAAGTGATGCGCTCGCCGTCCGTTTTGCTGCGCGGCATGGAAGGCTCGCGCATCCCGATCGCCGTCGCGCACGGCGAGGGCTTCGCGCGGTTCGAGACGGAAGACGCCAGGATGCGGCTTCTCATGGACGAGTGCGCCGCGCTGCGCTACGTGGACAATTCCGGCGCGCCAACCGAGCGCTACCCGTTCAATCCGAACGGCTCGGCGGGCGGGCTTACGGGCTTTACGACCCGGGACGGGCGCGCCACCATCATGATGCCGCACCCGGAGCGCGGCTTCCGCTCCGTCCAGCTTTCCTACCGCCCGGACGGCTTCTGCGACGGCGAAGCCGGGCCGTGGCTGCGGATGTTCCGCAACGCCCGCGCCTTCGTCGGTTAGCGCGCCGCCGCGTTTTTTCTTGACTGCCGGTCGGCGCGGGGAGTATGATTCCCCGCCGTCCGGCTTCATTCCGGCAAACACAAAACACGAAAACCATGAAAATCCTCCATTGCGCCGCAGCGTTCGTCCTCGTCGCGTTCGCGACGGCGCTGTCGCCGACAGCCGCTGCGCAGGACGCAGCGCAGACAGCGGCCGCCGCCACGGCGACGGTCGAAACCGCAGCCTCCGCGGAAACCGCGGCCGCCGAAAGCGCGCCCGCCGAAGCCGCTCCCGACGCGCCCGACCTTGCGGACGCCGAAGCCGCCCAAACGTACATCGACGATTATGCGGACAACGTGCAGAACGACCCCGAGTTCGCCGCGAACATCGAAATGGCGCTCGCGACCGTCCGCCTCGAAAAGCCTTTCTACGGTACGTTTTGGGCGATTTTCCCGCCGGTGCTCGCGATCGTGCTCGCCCTCGTCACGAAGGAGGTGTATTCGTCGCTTTTCATCGGCATCGTCTCCGGCGGCCTCATCTGGTCGCGGTTCTCCTTCGAGGGCACGGTGACGCACGTCTTTTCCGACGGCTACATCGGCTCCGCCGCCGACGCCTACAACGTGGGCATCCTCGTGTTTCTCGTCCTCCTCGGCGCGCTGGTCGCCATGATGAACAAGACCGGAGCCTCGGCGGCGTTCGGCCGCTGGGCCTCCACCCACATCCGCAGCCGCGTGGGCGCCCAGGTCTGCACCATCATCCTCGGCATGCTCATCTTCGTTGACGACTACTTCAACTGCCTTACCGTCGGCTCCGTCATGAAGCCCGTCACCGACGCCAAGAAGGTGTCGCGCGCGAAACTCGCGTATCTCATCGACGCCACGGCCGCGCCGATTTGCATCATCGCCCCCGTTTCAAGCTGGGCCGCCGCAGTGGCGGGCTTTGCCAAGGGCGCCGGCGCGGAGAGCGGCTTCTCGCTCTTCATCAACGCCATCCCGTGGAACTTCTACGCCATCCTCACCATCGTGGCGATGTTCTTTTTCGCCATTTCCGGGTTTGACTTCGGCTCCATGCGCAAGCACGAGGAAACCGCGCTGAAGGGCGATCTGTACACTTCCGGCGGCGTCGTCGGCGCCGACGAGTTCGCCGACGCCAACCCGAAGGGCAGGGTCTGGGATCTGGTGGTGCCGGTGGTCGTCCTCATCGCGGCATGCGTCGTGGGCCTGATCTACTCCGGCGGCTACTTTGGCGAGGACAAGCCGGGCTTCATCCAGGCGTTCTCCGATTCGGACGCTTCGGTGGGCCTCGTTTACGGCTCTGCGGTGGCGATCGTTTTCGCCGTCGCCTATTTCCTCTGCCGCCGCGTGATTTCCTTCAAGGACTGCATGGACTCCCTGCCGGAAGGCTTCAAGGCCATGGTGCCCGCGATTCTGATCCTCTGCTCGGCCTGGACCCTCAAGGCCATGACCGATTCGCTCGGCGCGAAGGTGTTCATTTCGCAGCTCATCAACGGCCCTGCGGCCGCGCTGTACAACTTCCTGCCGGCGATCATCTTCCTCGTGGCGATCGTGCTCGCGTTCTCGACCGGCACGTCGTGGGGCACGTTCGGCATCCTCATCCCGATCGTCCTCGCGGCCGCCCCCGCCCCGGAGAGCACCATCATCTGCGTGTCGGCCTGCATGGCCGGCGCCGTCTGCGGCGACCACTGCTCGCCCATTTCCGACACGACGATCATGGCCAGCGCCGGCGCGGGCTGCAACCACGTGAACCATGTGAACACGCAGCTTCCGTACGCGCTTCTGGTGGCGGCGGTTTCGTTCGTCGCGTACATCGCCGCGCCGTTCTGCGGCAAGTGGGAGATCGCGCTTCCGGTGGCGATCGTGCTCATGCTCGTCGTCCTGTTCGCCATGCGCGCCGCCATCGGGCGGCGCGGGTGCGGCGCCGCGGCGAAGGGCGCTGCGGACTAAAGGCCTTCCCTCCGCCTTGCAGGACGCAACATTCCGGCGCGGCTGCGCCGACGCCCTTCCGATAGGCGCGGGGTATTTCGGGGTGGGGTTCGCCGTGGCGGCTGCCGCCGTGGCGAACGGCCACCCCGTGTGGTCTCCGGTCCTGCAGTCCCTCACCCACCTTTCCGGCACCGACCAGGGCGCTTTGGCGCAGCGCGCGATCCCGGGCGCTCCGGGCGGGATGTGGCAGCTGGTGCTGCTGTGCCTCGCCCTGAACCTCAGGTATCTGCTGCTCTCGCTTGCCCTCGCCCAGAAACTGCCGCCGCAAATCGGGATCGTGCGGCGGCTTGCCGTGGCGATGGGCGTCACGGACGAAAATGTCGCGCTTGCGGTTTCCCGTCCGTTTCCGCTGAGTTTTCCGTACCTTGTCGGCATCCTCGCGACGTCCTATTTCGGCTGGAACGCCGGCAACGCCATCGGTGCCGTCGGCACGTCGCTCCTGCCGCCCTCCGCCCTTGCGCCGCTCGGAATCGCCCTCTATGCGATGTTCGTCGCAATCGTCGTGCCGGAAGCGAAGAAGTCGCGTCCGATGCTTCTCGCCGTCCTTGTCGCGGCGTGCCTCAACGCGGCGGCCCGTCTTTTGCCAAGCGCGATGCGCCCCGCGTCCGCGCTTTCCATGCTTTTGGCCGGAGTCGCGGCCGCCGGCGTCTCCGCGTGGTGTTTCCCGGAAAGGAAAGGCGCGCCGTGACCGAAGCGGATCTTTTCGCGGTTGTCGTCCTCGTGGCGGCGGCAAACTTCGCCATGCGCTCCGCGCCGCTCGTGCTTTTGCGCAAGCCGCTCGAAAGTCCGCGCCTCGTCGCGTTCGTCGGGCGCCTGCCGTATGCCATCCTGGCCGCGATGGTCGTCCCCGACGCCTTTTCCGCCACGGGGTCGGCGGCGCCGTCCTGCGCCGGACTCGCGGTCGCGCTGGCGCTTTCGCTTTGCGGCAAGTCGCTGCCGCTCGTCGCCGCGGCGGCGACACTCGCCGCATTCGCCGTTTCCTGACGCTTCGCGCTAGCCGGACATGCGGCGGAGAAATTCCACCGGGCCGGCCCGGCGGCCGACAGGGACGAGCGGCGTTTCGCGCAGGATGTTGAGAAGCGACGACGCGACGGGCCTGTCGGGTGAGAGCTCCTCCTCGGCAAGGTCGGCCCATTCGCCGGCTCGCGTTTCTTCGCTGGCGGGCGGGAGCGGGTCGGAGCCGCGCAGTACGCGCCGCCCGAGGGACGGCGCCTCGGCCATGGCTGCGGGTTCGGGCCAGAAAACCGGCCGCAGGGAAGTGTCGCCGATGGAAAGATCCTCGACGGGAAAACGCCTGAGAAGCGCCGCCACGACTTTGGCGCGCGAAAAAAGCCACTTGCCGACGCCCCACGAGAGCACCGGCATCGCGCCGAGAGAAAGCGCGGTCGCCACCGCTTCGGCGGCCGGCGTGCCGTCGCGGAATTTTTCGCGGGTGCCGAGGGCGAGTATTTCCACCCTTTCCGCGCACGCGATCTGCCGCCCGGCGAGAACGGCCACCGTTTTTTCGCCGGGCGTCTCCAGCAACAACGCATTCTCTTCGACATGTGTCGCGCGCGTGCCCCCCGGGAGGTTTTCGCCGCGGGCCCATGCGCCGAAAGCGTCCATGCCCTCGCGCTCCACGAGACACAGCGCGCCGCTCTGCGCGCCGGCCCTCTCGATCGCGCGGCGGAACGCGCCGAGGACGGCGCCCGTTCGATGCGAAGGGTACACATGGACATGGCTGTCAATCAGAATCGACATGGCATCGCTCCGGCGCCAGACGCGCTACCGCGCGTATTCGACGCACCGCTTTTCGCGGATGACGGTTATCTTAATCTGCCCCGTGAACTGAAGCTCCTTCTCGACCTTCGCGCAAATGTCGCGCGCCAGCACGAGCGCGTCGGTGTCCGACGCCTTTTCCGGATCGACGAACACCCTCAGGTCGCGCCCCGCCTGGTAGGCGAAGGCGCGCTCCACGCCGGGGAACGCGGACGCGATCTGCTCGAGTTTGCTCATGCGCCCGATGTAGATTTCGCCCGTTTCGGAGCGGGCGCCGGGCCGGGCGCTCGACATGGCGTCCGCCACGGAGACGAGGGCGGCGTAAACCGTGGGGTCGCCGGTTTCGCCGTGGTGCCCCGCCACGCCGTCCAGCACCTCCTTGCGCTCGCCGCGCCCGCCGAGGAACGCCGCGCCCACCGCGGCGTGCGGGCCCTCGTGCGTTTCGTCGAGCGCCTTGCCGATGTCGTGGAAAAGGCCGATGCGGCGGGCGAGCTGGGCGTCCAGCCCGAGTTCCGACGCCATCATGCCCGCGTAGCGGGCGACTTCCACGCTGTGGCGCAGCACGTTCTGCGAGAAACTCACGCGGAACCGGAGCTTTCCGAGCGTGCGCAGCGTCTCGTCGTCCGCCACCGCGACGCCGGCCTCGTCTGCGGCGGAGCCTCCGATTTTTGCGAGGTGTTCGTCCCAATTGCGCTTCACGCTCTCGACCTCCTCCTCGATTTTCTGAGGCTGGATCTTGCCGGAGGCGATGAGGCGCTCGAGCGCCGTGGCGGCGATTTCGCGCCGCAGCGGATCGGCGGCGGAGATGATCACGCCGTCCGGGATGTCGTCGATGATGAACGAGCAGCCGGTGGCGGCTTCGAGGGCGCGGATGTTGCGCCCTTCGCGGCCTATGATGCGGCCCTTGGCGTCGTCGCCCTGCACGGACACGATCTTCACGGCGGTGTCGGCTATGTGGCTTGCGGCGTAGCGCTGCATGGCGCCGACCACGATTTTCTGCGCCTCCTTCGCCGCAGAGTCTTCCGTCCGCTCGCGGGCGCGGCGTATGAGCGTGCCGACGTCGCCTTCGATCTCCGACTTCGCCTTTTCGAGCAGATCGCGCCGGGCCTGGTCGCGGGTCATGCCGGCGAGCTTTTCGAGCTTTGCCGTCGCTTCGGCGCCGAGCTTCTCCGCTTCCTTGGCGAGGCGGCGGCCTTCCGCCGCCGTCTGCTCCGCCTCGGCGGCCTTGCGGTCAATCGCCTCTTCCTTGCGGTCGAGGATGTCGGCCTTGCTGTCCATGTTCTGCTCGCGCTGAGCGAGCGACGCCTCGCGCTTGTTCAGGCCGGCCATGGTTTCGTTGAGTTCCCTGCGCTGCTCCTTGACGGACGTTTCGAACGCCTCGCGCGCCTTGAGCACTTCCGACTTGGCCTGGATTTCCGCTTCGCGCACCATGTTTTTGGCCGTCCGCTCCGCGTCGGAGAGCCTGGTCTGCGCGCCGCGCAGCGCGCCGGGGGCGGAGCGGGCCGCAGTCCAGGCGCGAAGCCACCAGCCGAAACCCGCACCGAGGAGAAGGCCCGCCACCAAACTGAGTACTATCGGAGTCATTTTGAAAACCTCTGCGTTGGAATGAAAGAAACCGGATTTCGACCGGAAAGGCCGCGGAAAGACCGCCCGCCCGCGCCCCCAAGGGGCCTAGACGTTGAAGAGAAACTCCACCATGTCGCCGTCGCGCATCTCGTAGTCCTTGCCCTCCTCGCGCACGAGCCCCAGCTCCCGGCACCGCTTTTCGCCGCCGTTCGCGACGAAGTCGCCGTAGGACACGACCTGCGCCCGTATGAACCCGCGCTCGAAATCGCTGTGGATGACGCCGGCGCACTTGGGCGCCTTCCACCCGCGCCGGAAAGTCCACGCCCGCACTTCCTTGGGGCCGGCGGTGAGGAACGACGCGAGTCCGAGAGCCTTGTAGCCGCTGTGGATTATCGCGTCGAGGCCGCTCTCGGCGATCCCGTAGGACGAAAGGAACTCCCGGCGCTCGTCGTCCGAAAGCCCCGCCATGTCCTGCTCCACCGCCGCGCATATCCGCACGCATTCGCACCCGCGGGCTTCGGCCCTGGCGCGCAGCGCGGCCGCGAACTCGTTGTCGGAGGAAACGGACTGCTCGTCAACGTTGGCCACGTAGATGATTGTCTTGTCGGTGAGGAACCTGCCTTCGCGCAGCGCGGCGGCGAGCGCGTCGTCGTCGTGCCCCGCGAACGTCCGCACCGGGTTGCCGGCCTCGACGTGCGCCTTGAGCGCCTCGACGGCCTCCAGCTCCGGGCGGGCCTTCGGATCGGCCTTCGCGACCTTGCCGAGCCGCGCCGCCCGCGCCTCGAGGATTTCGAGGTCGGCGAGCAAAAGCTCCGTTTCGATCGTATCGACGTCGCGCACCGGATCGATCGAACCCTCCACGTGGACGATGTCCGCGTTTTCGAAGCAGCGCACCACGTGGAGGATCGCGCTCGCGTCGCGGACGTTGGCGAGGAACTTGTTGCCGAGCCCCTCCCCCTTGCTTGCGCCTTTCACGAGGCCGGCGATATCGACGAATTCGACCGTGGCCGGGATCGTCTGCTGCGGATGGACCATGCCGGAAAGCACGGCGAGCCGCTCGTCCGGAACCGGCACGACGGCCGTGTTCGGCTCGATCGTGCAAAACGGGAAATTCTCCGCCTTTGCGTTTTGCGCACGCGTGAGGGCGTTGAAAAGAGTGGATTTGCCTACGTTCGGAAGCCCGACGATGCCGATGTTGAGAGCCATTTTCTGAGTCCTGTTTTCTTTCGGAGCCTATCCTACGCGCTTTCGCGCGCCGTTTCAACCTCAGGCGGAGAGAAGCGCTTCGCGGATGCCGCCCAAGTCGGCGAACGTCCACGTCGGCTTGTGCGGCGAGGCGGCGGCGTCTGCCGCGGACGTCTCGCCGGAGAGCACGAGCGCCGTCGATATCCCGGCGTTGGCGCCGAGCGCGATGTCGGTATAGAGCCGGTCGCCGACCATGCAGATGCGATCCTTGGCGACGCCGTATTTCGCCGCGACGGCATCGACGATGCCGGCGTGGGGTTTGCCGACGACCTCGTCCGGCGCGCGGCCCGTCGAGGCCTTCACGTATTCGATGACGGCGCCGATGTCCGGTATGAAGCCGTTTTCGACCGGGCAGTTGAAATCCGGGTGCGTCGCGATGTAGGGGCGGCCTTCGCGCACGAGGTCGCAAAGGCGGGTCATCTTGGCGTAGTCGAAAGCCATGTCGAAGCCGAGGACCACGGCGTCGGGGTCGCGCTCGACGAGCCGGAAGCCCGCATTTTCAAATTCGCGCTCCAGCGTGGGCATCCCGAACACGGCGAGCGACGCGCCCGGCATGGTCGCGCGGAGGCGCAGCGTGGTCGCTTCGCCTGAAGTGAACACCTCGTCCGGCTCGGCGGCTATCCCCAGCCGCGCGAGCTTTTCGACGTACGCAAGGCGGTCTTTGGAGGAGTTGTTCGTGAGGAATATGTAGCGCCGCCCCGTGGCGCGCACGGTTTCGAGGAACGGCTTGGTGCAGTCGAAGAGGCGGTTTCCGAGGTAGATGGTTCCGTCCATGTCGAGGAGGAACATTTCGATGTCGCGGGGTGTTTTCATGATTCGGGCATTCTATCACATGCGGATTTCGTTTCATTTGCTAAAATCGGGGGCATGGAAACGACAATACCCTACACGCCTTCCGGCGAACCGCTGCGGATCGGCGTACTCGGCTCGGGCTCGGGCACCAACATGCAATCGATCATCGACGCCATCGGCGCCGGCGCGCTCAGCGCCCGCGTCGTGTGCGTGGCGGCGGACGTACCCGGCGCGAAGATTCTCGACCGCGCCCGCGCGGCCGGCATCCCCGCCCGGTACATCGACCCCGCGCCGTGGCGCACGAAGCTCGAAGGCCCGGCCGAAGAGCGCTACATCGAGTTCCTCCGCCTCCACGGCGCCGAAGTCGTCGCGCTCGCCGGCTTCATGCGGATCGTCAAGCCCGGGCTTCTCGCCGCATTTCCGCACCGCGTGCTCAACATCCACCCGGCGCTGCTGCCGTCGTTTCCGGGCGTCGAAGCCTGGAAGCAGGCCCTGGACCACGGCGCCAAGGTGGCGGGCGTCACCGTGCATTTCGTAGATGCCGGCACGGACACCGGCCCGAGAATCGTCCAGCGCG
>JAFSUV010000171.1 GCA_017450425.1 Kiritimatiellia bacterium | reverse complement strand
GCTCGTCGTGCGCGGCGCCGCGGCGCACAATTTGCGGGGCATCGACGCCGAGTTCCCCCTCGAGCGCTTCACCGTGGTGACCGGCGTTTCCGGCTCCGGCAAATCCACGCTCGTGCGCGATGTGCTCCATGCGTCGCTTGCACCCCTCACGGGCGGCGGCAAGCCGGTCTTCGCCGGGTGCCGGGCGGTGGAGGGCTGGGAAGCGCTTTCGCGCGTCATGGAAGTGGATCAGACGCCGATAGGCCGCACGCCGCGCTCGTGCCCGGCCACGTACGTCGGCTTCTGGGATTTGGTGCGCGCGCTTTTCGCTTCGACCCCGGAGGCGAAGTTCAGAGGCTGGGGGGCGTCCCGGTTTTCGTTCAACGTCGCGGGCGGCCGGTGCCCGGTTTGCGAGGGGCAGGGCGTGGTGAAGTCCGAAATGGCGTTTCTGCCGGATGTCGTGACGCCGTGCGAAACCTGCGGCGGCTCGCGCTTTTCGGACGAGACGCTTCTCGTGCGCTGGGGCGGCAAAACGATCGCCGAGGTGCTCGCCATGTCCGTCTCCGAAGCGCTCGAATTTTTCCGCCCGATCCCCGCCGTGGCCGCGCCGCTCGCGCTCATGAAGGATGTCGGCCTCGGCTACCTCTCGCTCGGACAGCAGTCTTCCACGCTTTCCGGCGGAGAAGCGCAGCGGATAAAACTCGTGACGGAGCTCGCGCGGTGCGCGGCGTCTTCGGCCAAGGCCGGCGCGAAGGTGCAGCCTACGCTCTACGTCCTGGACGAGCCTACGGTGGGTTTGCACCCCGCCGACGTCGCGAACCTGCTCTCGGTGCTGCACCGTCTGGTCGATGCCGGGCATACCGTTGTCGCCATCGAGCACAATACGGATGTCATGCTCGACGCCGACTGCATCCTCGATATGGGACCGGGCGGCGGCGCGTCCGGCGGCCGCATCGTGGCGTTCGGCCCGCCGGACGTCCTTGCGAAGCGTCCGCCGAAAGCGTCCGCCACGGCGGCGATCCTCGCGCGCCTTTGCGCGGAAGCGCGGAAATGAGCGGGGGAGGTGGGACGGTTTGCTGCGGGCCCGCCTCAGGCGACGCCCCCGGCGAACCCGCCGTTGACGAGTCGTTTTCGATTCTTTTCGATTCGCCACGCTTCGCGATAGTCGAAAAGAGCGGCAACATGCCTTGCCATGCGAGCGGACGCTACGTCCGCAACACGCTCGAAAGGGTTTTGCTCGAAAAGGCCGGTTTCCCGGCCGTGTTTTTCGCGAGCCGGCTCGACAGGGAGACGTCCGGCGCCGTCGTGGTGGCGAAGGACGCCGAAACCGCGGGCGCTCTCGGCCGGGCGATGATGCGGCGCGAGTTTTCAAAATCCTACCTTTGCCTCGCCCGCGGCCGCGCGCCGGACGGCTTCGGCACGGACGTATGGCGCGAAGTCTCCGGCGATTTGTACCCGGCGACGGACGGTCAAGTGTACAAATTCCGCGTTTTCGTGCCGGACGATCCGGCCGCAGCCGCTCTTGCCGGCCCGGATCCTTCGGTGGCCTTCACCGGCGCTTCGCAGCGCGCGACGACGCGTCTTCGCATTGTGCCGTGGGAGTCGCTCGGCGTGGAACCGGATGCCGCTGCGGGCTTTGTCGCGCTTGAAGCGGAGCCGGTCACGGGGCGCACGCACCAGATACGCGCCACGGTGCGCGCCCTCGGTCTCCAGGTCGTGGGAGACAAGCTTTACGGCCCGTCCCGCGCGATTTACGCGAGAATGTGCGCCGGAGAAATGACAGCCGCAGACGCCGCCGCGCTCGCCCTGCCGCGCCAGGCCCTTCACTCGTGGCGCATCGCCTTGAAAAACCCCGAAACCGGCGAACGCGTCGGCGCCGTGTCCGACCCCGCTCCCCTCGTCGCGGCGTTTTCAACCGCCTTGCAAACGCGGAGCAAGCCTGAAATTTCGGGTGCCATTGCGGCAAAAGCCGTGTTTGGGTAGAATCGGGCGCGTACGCCATGAATGCGCTCCATGCCATCGCCATCCTCCTTTCGGGTCTGTGTTTCGCGGGCCTGAGCTGGGCCGCCCTCCGGTGCGCGGAAAAAGCGGCCGGCGCCTACGGGGCCGGCACTGCGGCGGCGACGGCGCGCGGGCTCGAGGACATTTTTCTCTTCGTGCCGCCGCACCGCGTCGCCGAGATGGCGGCGATCATGGCGGCGGTTTCGGGCGTTCTCGTGTTTCTCGCGGCCGGCGGCGTGGCGGGTTCGCCGATGGCCATC
>JAFSUV010000170.1 GCA_017450425.1 Kiritimatiellia bacterium | reverse complement strand
TTTCTGAAAGCGGAAAGGACGGCTTGGCCACCGAGGCCGGAAGGTCCGGCGGCGCGACGGACGGCGAGAGCAGCGCCGCAGTTTCGCTCCCCGGCGGCGGCAGGAGCGCAAGATCGCGCGGGGGCGAAGCGTCCGACGTCTTTTCGGGCAGCGTCAAATCGGCGAAACGCGGAACGGGGTCGAAGAGCGCCTCCGGCGCCGTTTCGGCGAAAACGACGGCCAACCCCGTCGCCGCCCCGGCTTTTCCCGCGCGCACCGCGCCGGCGACCGGATTTTTCCCGCGCGGCGAAGCGCCGTGGAATGCGACATGGGCCGCGAGCGCGGCCGCGACAAGCGCGACGAACGCGAAGTCGGGGTGCAGCGCGTGGAACTTGCGCCGCGCCGTACGGCGGCGGGTCTTCATCTTGCACTCGAGTCGCGATGCGCGAAAAACGCCTTTTCGACGCCGCATCCGGACAAAATCCCCATGACGCGGTGCGCGGCGCTCCAGTCGAGCGCCCCGTCCATGTAAACCATCGCCCGCTTTTCTCCGGCATTTGCGACGGCCTGCGCCAAATCGCGGCGGAAGGCCTCTACCCTGCCCTCCTGTCCGAGATCGTAGCGCTCTTCGCCGAGAAAGGCGGACGCCCGGAGCATCGCGCCCTCTCCGGCGCTTCCGGCGGAGGCCCCGCGGTCCGCCACCACGCACACCGAAACCGCGCAAGGCCGCACGCCGTCCGCAAAGGGTTCGCACGGGAGCGACACCTCCGTGGCCGGAATGCACGCCGTGGCGTTCGCAAAAAGGAAAGTCGCCACGACGAGCAGCAGCGCGTCGAGCCACGGGACAAAGGCAATGGCCCGCGGCGCGAAGCGCTCGGCTATCACGCGCCCGGAGGATCGCCGGAGCGCCGCAGTCCGCGGCTGCGCGTCATCCATGCGACAGACTCCCGAAAAAGTGTATGCACTCGGACTTGGCATCCCGCACGTCGATGGCGAGGCGGTCGATTTTCACGAGGAGGACATGCCGCCCGAGCTGCGCCGGGATGGCCACGACGATGCCGGCGATGGTGGTCGCAAGGCCGAGCGCAAGGCCGCCCGCTATTCCGGCCTGGTCCGCGAGCGGCAGCGCGGCGCGAAACGCAAGCAGCGACTGGAGCAGCCCCTGCAACGTGCCGGCAAGCCCGGCGAGCGGCGCGGAGGACGACACCATCGCAAGCACGGCGAGGCGGCGCTCCATCCGGGCGATTTCGGACTTTTCCGCCTCCTCAAGATCCTTTTCGAGCCGTTCGAGCGGCTCGTCGCTCCGCCTTATCGCCAGCGCGACGATGCGCGCGACGGGGCCGGGCGTCTCTTCGCAGATCGCCACCGCTTCGTCCGCATTGCCGCGCCGCAGCGCCGTGAAAATGCCGGAGAGGAAATCCCGCCCGTCGATGCGCTCGCGGTGCAGCTGGAACGCGCGCTCGCAGAACACGCAGCACGCCACCGCGCCCATCGCGCAGATGAGCCACATTATCGGACCGCCGCCTATCAGATAGTCGTTCATTTCGTTTATGCGGTGGATTGTATCACGCTTTTCTGCGCGCCGCTTCTTGGTGGCCGCCCGGACCTTGCGGCGGCAATCCGGCTGCGGCGGCGCAGTCCGCCCGGATTTGCGCGGCAAGTGCGCCCGGCGTGTCGAACACGCGCTCGTCGCGCAGCCGGGCGAGAAAACGCACCGCCATGCGGCGGCCGTGCAGATCGCCGGAAACGCCGGAAAGAAAATGCATTTCGAGCACGGGCTCTCCCGGTCTGGCATCGGGGAAAGTCGGGCGGAACCCGTAGTTTGCCACCGCGCGGCGGAATGCGCCATCGCCCTCCCCGTCCAGCACAGCCGCATCGACCGCGTAAACGCCGGTCGGCGGACGGGGCGCGTCCGCGACGGCCGCGTTGGCCGTCGGCGCACCGAGGCTTGTGCCCACCCCGCGCCCCGCCCCGGTGCCGAAGGTCGAAACCTCGATTTCCCACGGCCGTCCGAGAAGCGCGGCCGCAAGCGGGAAATCCCCGGCGCCCACCGCCGCGCGGATCCTGGAGCTGGACACGGCTTCGCCGCCGACTGTCGCAAGCGGCACGACCCGGACTCCGATCCGGCCTCCGGCGATCGCGGAAAGGTCGCCGGGCGTGCCGGCTCCACCCGCGCCGAAGCGCCAGTTGCCGCCGCACACCACGGTGCAGCCGAAGCCGGGGTTTTCGATCCACGGCCCGAAAGTGCCGAGAACGAAATCGCGCGGCGGCGTCGCCGCCGTTTCCTTCGTAAACTCCAGCAGCAGGCAGGCTTCGAGCCCGGCGTCTTCGAGCAGCCTCAGGCGCCGCTCCGTGCGCGGCACGAGAAGCGCCGGCGCGGCGCCGGGGGCGAGAACCGCGGCCGGGTGCGGTTCGAGAGTGAGCGCCGCCGGCGTTGCGCCGCTCTTCTCCGCTTCGGCGACTGCGGCGGCGACGAGCGCACGGTGCCCGACATGGACGCCGTCGAAAAAGCCCGCGCAAAAAACGACGCGTCCGAACGACTTCGCCATTTCGGCAGGATCGCGGAAAACCGTCATGCGCCGCCGCCCCTACCGCTTGCCCCGCGCATGGTCGGCGATCGCGCGACGCGCGTCGATGGCGCTCTCGCGCCGCTTCATCGCCTCGCGCTTGTCGGCTGCGTCCTTGCCGCGGCAGACCGCGAGCTCGCACTTCACCCGCCCGCGGGCGAGGTACAGCGAGAGCGGGATCAGCGTGCAGCCCTTGCGCTCCTCCCAGGCGCGCAGACGCAGTATCTCCTTGCGATGGAGCAGGAGTTTGCGCCTGCGCGAGGCCTCGTGGTTGAAGATGTTGCCGAAACCGTACGGCGGTATGTTGACTTCGCAAAGCCACGCTTCGCCGGTGTTTTTGTCGATCTGCGCCCAGGCGTTGACGATGCTCGCATGCCCGGCGCGGACCACCTTCACCTCGGTGCCGCAAAGGGCGATGCCGGCCTCGATGCGCTCCAGCACTTCGTAGTCGTGGAGCGCCTTGCGGTTTTGCGCGAGATGTTTGCGCTGGCCACCGTTGCCGGATTGTTGCCCGC
This sequence comes from Kiritimatiellia bacterium, assembly GCA_017450425.1. Classification (GTDB taxonomy): domain Bacteria; phylum Verrucomicrobiota; class Kiritimatiellia; order RFP12; family UBA3636; genus UBA3636. Next base: position 1,658 of record JAFSUV010000170.1, on the reverse strand, counting down.
TAGGCACTGCGACAAAGCCTCCATCGTCCGCCGGCCGCGCCGGCGCGGCGCACGCCGCGCGCGGCGCTAGCGGGTGGCGTCGGCAAACTCCGTAGTGCCGGCGACGAGCTTCCCTTCCACGATTTCGCGCAGCACGGTGTCAACCACTTCTTCGCCGAGATCCGGGCGGACCATCGGGCGCAGGCCCTGGTTGATCTGGCGGATGCGCTGCGAGCACAGGTTCACCAGCACGGGGACGCTCGGCACGTGTTCCTTGGCTTTTTCGAGGAGTTCGAAATTCATCGCTTTGTCGATAGTTGCGTGTCCATACCGCTTGTCGCGGGCGGCGTTTCCGGAGTGGTCGCCGCGCAAAAACGGGGCGTATTCTACCACCGCGCCGGATTTTTTGTCAAAGCCCGCGCTTTGTGGTAGCATTCCGCTCGTTCCACGCATTCACAAACGATTGTTTCAGCGCGATGTTCAATCCGGTTTCGAGCAAGGTCGATTTCAACGCCCTGGAGAAAGGCGTCCTGGATTTCTGGAAAGAAAACGACACGTTCAAAAAATCCCTGGCGCAGACCGAGGGCGGCGAAGAGTTCGTCTTTTTCGACGGGCCTCCGTTCGCCACGGGACTGCCGCACTACGGGCACCTGCTGGCCGGCACGATAAAGGACCTCATCCCGCGCTACCAGACGATGCGCGGAAAACACGTGGAGCGCCGCTTCGGCTGGGACACGCACGGGCTGCCCATCGAGGCGCTCGCGCAGAAGGCGCTCGGCATCGACGGCGCGGCCGGCATCCGCGAGTTCGGGGTGGACAAGTTCAACGAGCAGTGCCGCTCTATGGTGCTGCGCTACGTTTCCGAATGGCGGCAGACGGTGACGCGCATGGGGCGCTGGGTCGATTTCGACCACGACTACAAGACGATGGAGCCGACGTTCATGGAGAGCGTCTGGTGGGTCTTCAAGCGGATTTTCGACCAAGGGCGCGTCTATCGCTCGCACCGCGTCGTGCCCTACTCCTGGGCGCTCAACACCCCGCTTTCCAACTCCGAGGCCTCCTCCAACTACAAGGACGTCCAGGACCCCACCGTCACTTGCCGCCTCAAGGCGCTTTCCGGCGCCGATCCGGCGTGGGGGCTGACCTATCTCCTCATCTGGACGACCACGCCGTGGACGCTCCCGGAAAACCTCGCCATCTGCGCCGGCGCGAAGATCGACTACGTCGTGGTGCGCGATCTGACGGACGACGAGAGACCGTGCTACGTCCTTGCCGAGGCGCGGCTGCCCGCAGTCTTCAAAAAGCCCGGCGAGCAGGTCGAGATCGTGGCCCGGCTCAAAGGGTCGGATCTTCTCGGCTGGACCTACGAGCCGCTCTTCCCGTACTTCGAGGCGGAGCGGGCGCGCGGCGCGTTTCGGGTCCTCAACGACGACTACGTGACGACCGACGACGGCGTGGGGCTCGTCCATCAGGCCCCCGCCTACGGCGAGGACGACTTCCGCGTATGCAAGGCGGGCGGCGTCGAAGCGTTCGTCGATCCGCTGGACGCCGACTGCAAGTTCACCGCCGCCGTCCCCGAGTACGCCGGCCGCTTCTGCAAGGACTGCGACAAGGACATCATCAAGCGCCTCAAGGCCGAGGGCAAGCTCGTCCACCAGGCGACGATCGTCCACTCCTAC
>JAFSUV010000169.1 GCA_017450425.1 Kiritimatiellia bacterium | reverse complement strand
GGGGTTCTTCTCCTTGAGGAACCTGCCCGCGCCGGTGATCGTGCCGCCGGTGCCGACGCCGGCCACGAACGCCGCGACCTGCCCGTCGGTGTCCGCCCACACTTCCGGCCCGGTGGTGCGGTAGTGGAAGTCCGGGTTCGCGGGGTTCTCGAACTGCTGCAGGATCACCGCGCCGGGCGTGGCGTCGCGCAGTTCGTTCGCCTTGGCGATGGCGCCCTTCATGCCGGCGGCGCCGGGCGTAAGGACGATCTCCGCGCCGTAGGCGGCGGCGAGCTTGCGACGCTCGACCGACAGCGTTTCTGGCATCGTGAGGATGAGGTGGTAGCCCTTCACGGCGGCGACGAGCGCGAGACCGACGCCGGTGTTGCCGCTCGTGGGCTCGATGAGGGTGGCGCCCGGCTTGAGGACGCCGTCCTTTTCCGCCGCCTCGACCATCGCGAGCGCGATGCGGTCCTTCACGCTGCCGCCGGGGTTGAAGTATTCGACCTTGGCGAGGACGCGCGCGCCGCCCTGGTTGAGTTTGTCCGAGATTTCGACGAGCGGCGTTCCGCCGATTTTGCCGAGGATGTTTGTGTCGATTTTGCTCATGGTGAGTTCCTTCGGGGGTAAAAGGTTGAAAAGTTGCGGTTGGAAGTTGAAGGCTTGGGGGCTTTTCGGGGGAATTCTATCACGTTAGAAAGCTGTTATTCAGATTGCCACAAGGGCGCGGTCGAGTTCGGCGGTGCTGTCATCGTCGTGCTCGAGTCAGATCGAGAGGCGGACGAACTCGGACGGGCCGAAGAGGTCGGCACCGTATTTGCTGTCGCGAAAGTTGTATGCCGTCGTGCGGTGAACCGGCACGGCGCGGGCGTTGGTCGCAGGGTCGCCTTTCGGATTTTGCCCGGCATGGATGGCGAGCGTTTCAAGATGGAATCTGCTCATTGGTTCTTCCTTTCGTCGTTGTTTTGTATGAGGACGCATCGTTGCTTGCGGCGTTGCCGCGTCAACGGCGTGAGATTTTTCCACAAGCCGGGTTTAATAGGGTAATTGGAAATAATAGCATTACTCCATAGACAATTCCTATGGATTGACGATGCCATAGGATGGTCGGAAAGGCCCCGGACTTCAAACCGCCGGGATCTTCCGGCGGAGTGCTGCGGCGAAGGCAGCGCCCTGCGCGGAAAGGGGAATGCCGGAGCGGTGGATGAAGCCCACGCGGATTTCGTCTTCGAGCTTGAGCGGGACGGAGACGATGTCCGGGTTGTAGCCTTTGGCGTGGACGCCGGTCGCGACGGTGAATCCGTCGAGGCCGAGGATGAGGTTCGTCATCGTGGCCCGGTCGCGCACGCGGATGTTCCTGCGGCGGTCGATCGCGGGCATGACCTCTTCGGCGAAGTAGAGCGCGTTTTCGACGCCCTGCTCGTATGTGACGTATGGATACGCGTCGAGTTCGTCGGGCCGGATGGAGCGCTTTTTCGCGAGCGGGTGGCGCTTGCCGAGAAACACGTGGGGCTTTGCGGTGAAAAGTTCCTCGAAAGCGAGTTCCTCCTTGCGCAGGATCTTCGAGAGCGCACGGCGGTTCCGGCTGGACAGGTAGAGGATTCCGATTTCGCTGCGGTGCCGCGCCACGTCGTCGATGATTTCGCCCGTCACCGTCTCCCGGAGCGTAAAGTCGTAGGAATCGGCCGTGGAGCTTTTCACCACCTCCATGAACGCCTCGGCCGCGAATGCGTAGTGCTGGCACGAGACGGAGAACTGCGGACGGCGCACGGCCTTGCCGGTGTATTTGAGCTGGATCGCGGCGGCGTCGTCGAGTATCTGCCGCGCGGACGCGAGGAACTCCTCTCCTTCGCGCGTTATGGAGACGCCTCTGGCGCTGCGGGTGAAGATGGCGACGCGAAGCTCCTCCTCGAGCGCGCGCAGCGACTCGGTGAGCGTCGGTTGCGTGACGAAGCACCGCCTCGCCGCCTCGCTGATCGAGCCGCACACCGCGACGGCATCGACGTATTTGAGCTGCTGCAAAGTCATGGCGTTCCGAGCGTTTGCTTCGCACTGTGCGTCGCGGCGCTCTTCTTGCGCCGCAAGGCGGCTGTTCAGGAGTGGTAGTAGTCGCAGGACGTCGGCGGACGGATGTCGGTGAGGGTGCCGACGTAGTGGCGCAGCCAATGATCCGCCTTCGGGTGCGCGGCGGCGGCTTTTTCGTCGATTTCGATGCCGAGGCCGGGCCGGTCTGAGGGGTACATCAGGCCGTTCGCGAACTTTACGTCTTCATCGACCACTTCCGCGCGCCACGGAACGTCGTCGAAAAGCGTTTCGTGTATGCAGTAGCCGGGGGTCGATACGCCGAGCGCGAGCGTGGCGGCGTTGGCCACGGGGCCGCTCGGATTGTGGGCGCAGAACGGGATTTGCGCCGCATCGCAAAGGCCGGCGATTTTCTTCATGCCGGTGAAGCCGCCGGCGTGGGAGGAATCCGGCTGGAGGTAGTCGCAGGCGCCGAGCGCGATGGCGTCCGCCACCTGCTGCACGGTGTAGAGGCGCTCGCCGCAGGCGATGGGGACCCTGACGCGCGAACGGACGTCGGCCAGGGCGCGCATGGTGTCCGGTATGACCGGCTCCTCGACCCAATACGGGCCGTATTCCTCCAGCGCGTTGCAGAGCCGGAGCGCGGTCGGGACGTCGAACCTGCCGTGGCACTCGATCAGGATTTCAGCCTTGCCCTCCACAGCCGATTTGACGGCGGCGACGCAGCGCATCGCCTTGCGGAAGGCGTCCGGCGGAAGCTGCCTGAAGTTTTTCCCGAACGGATCCCATTTGAGGCCCTTGAACCCCTTGGCCACGGCGGCCTGGGCCTTTTCGGCGAATTCCTCCGGCTCGCGCGCGCCGGAGAACCAGCAGTTGGCGTAGCACGGCACTCCGTCGCGGCATTTGCCGCCGAGGAGTTTCCACACGGGAACGCCGAGCGCCTTGCCCTTGATGTCCCAGAGAGCCATATCGACGGCAGAGAGCGCGCTCATGAGCACCGGGCCGCCGCGCCAGTAGGCGTCGCGGTAGTTTTCGCTCCAGATCTTTTCCGTGTTGAACGGATCCTGGCCGACCAGCGCGTGCGCGAGATCCGCGATCGCGCCGATCAGCGCGGTTTCCTTGTATTCGAGCGTGCCCTCGCCGATGCCGCTTATGCCTTCGTCGGTTTCGACCTTGGCGAACACCCAGTTGGTGCGGAAGCAGTCGATGCAGAAGGTTTTTATCGATGTGATGCGCATGGACGGTTTGGATGGAAGAGTGGACGAAAAGGGGAGGGGAGCGTCAGCAATCGCAGTCTTCCGGCATGTGCTGCGAAGAGCAGCCGGCATCGACGGTGAGGATTTCGCCCGTTATGTTGCCGGCGTCGGGGGAGGCGAGGAAGGCGACGACGGCGGCGATGTCGGCGCCGGTCGCCTCCTTGCGCAGCGGGCAGTTGAAGCGGCGGCGCGCGGCCTTTTCCGGCGGCAGCGTGTCCCACCGCTCCGTGTTGATGTATCCGGGGGCGCAGCAGTTCACGCGGATGCCGAGCGGCCCCAAGTCGAGCGCGAGGGAGTGGACGAGCGAATTGATGGCGCCCTTGCTTGCGCAGTAGGCGGTGCGGTTGCGGATCGTGCGAACTGCGGTGTTGGAGGAGAGGAACACGACGCAGCCGCGCGACTCCTGCTTGGCGAAGAACCTGCGGCACGCTTCCTGCGTCACGCGGAAGCCGCCGAAGACGTTCGTCTTGAAGACGTCGAGGAATCCGGCGGGATCCATTTCGAGCGGGCCGCCATGGCCGAGGCCCTGGTTGGCCGCGTTGTTCACGAGGACGTCGAGATGCCCCGATTCGGCGGCGATGGCGTCGAAGAGGGCGGCGACGGATGCGGCGTCCGAAATGTCGCACGGGACGGCGCGGACCTGCCAATCGCCGCCGCCGGGCGCTTCCGCGACCGACAGGCCGCGCGCGCGGAGCGCCTCCGCGCCGCGGGATGTCGATGCGGCCGACGAGCCGCAAGTCCAGACCTTCGCGCCTTCGCGGACGAACCGCTCCACCATGTCGAGCCCGGTATTGCGGCTGCCGCCGGTCACGAGAACGACTTTGCCGTCGAATCGCCCGCTCATTTCACTTGTCCTCGAAAAACACGCGCTTCGCCTTGCCCTCGGGGCGTGGCATCGATCCGGGCGCGAAGACTTCGCCGTCCGGAGTGAAGCCGAGCGCCTCCTTGAGCGCCTTTGCGACGGTGTGGCCAGTCACTCCCGACTCCGCCTCCACTTCGACGCGGAGCTTCTTCGTGCCGCCGTGGTTTTCGATTACGAGGCGGTAGTTTGGCAGGACGCCCGGAATCTTGAGCAGAGCCTTTTCGATCTGGAGCGGGAAGAAATTGACGCCGGAAATGATGAGCATGTCGTCGAGACGGCCCGAAATGCGGTCGATTCGCAGGTGAGTGCGGCCGCAGGCGCATTTCTCGCGCGAGACGACGCGCGAAAGGTCGCCCGTGCGGAAGCGCACGACAGGGAGCGCTTCGCGCGTGAGCGATGTCGCCACCACTTCGCCGATTTCGCCGTCCGGCACAGGAGCGCCGGTTTTGGGATCGACGATTTCGACGATGTATTGGTCTTCCCACTGGTGGAGGCCGCAGTGCGCCTGGCAATCCTGCCCGAGCGTCCCCACGCCGCCGGTTTCGGTCATGCCGTAGATGTCGAACGCTTCGATGCCGAGGCCGTCGTGGATGCGGGTCTTCATCTCGTCGGAGAACGATTCCGCGCCGAAGATCCCGATTTTCAAATCCGGCAGCTTGACGTTCATTTGCTCCATGACTTCCATGATGCGCAGCGAATATGAAACGACGCTGCCGAGCACGCGCGTGTGGAAGTCGCGCGCGAGCGTGACCTGGCGCGCCGTGTTGCCCGAGCCGGTCGGCACCACGAAAAGTCCTGCGGCCTGCGCGCCATGGTAGAAGCCGAAGCCACCGTTGAAGAGGCCGAAGCCGGGCGTGATCTGGCAAGTGTCGCCCGGAAGCGCGCCGGCCATTGCGTAGCAGCGCGCCATGCAATCTGCCCACTGCGCAATATCCGCCTTGGTGTAGGGCATCACGACCGGAGTGCCGGTCGAGCCGCTCGACATGTGCATCTCGGCAAGGGACGTCTTCGGCACGCAGCACATTCCGAGCGGATACTGCTCGCGAAAGTCCCTCTTCGACATGAACGGAAGTTTTCCGAGGTCTTCAAGCCCGCGGAAACTCTCGGCCTCGATGCCGGCCGCCTCGAAGCGCGCGCGGTACCAGTCGTTGTTCGCCATGACATGGCGGACAAGCCGCTTCAGGCCGCGGTTCTGGACGTCGGCGATTTCGTCGCGCGACATCGTCTCCGCCTTTTCGTTGTGGTAACGCGCTTTCATCTCAAATCACTCCATTTGCGCCGAACAGGCGGTCGAGCAACGCCGGCATCAAGCCGAGGTGCACCACGAGATCCGAGCCAAAGTAGCGGGCGCGCATGTACGGCACGCCGGCGTAGGTCTCGCGGAAGCGCTCGCGCGTGACGCCGATCTCGCCGGGCGTCACAGGAGCGCCGACGGCGGCGAGTTTGGCCTTCACTTCGGCGAGCGGCATTATCTGCGCGCGGATTTTCGCCGAAAGATCGGGCCAGTTGTCGCGGATCACGGTAAGTTCGCGCCGCAGTTCTTCGTGCGACGGGAACGCCTTGGCCGATTCCATCTCGGCGCGGCGGATGTGGGACGGGCGACCTCCGAAAATCTTCGGAAGTTCGGCCTTCAGCGCGTCGAACGACGGCCACCAGGCCGCGACCTTTTCCTCTATGTCGATTCGCGAAATGTCCTGCTCCAGAAGAAATTCCAGCGTCGCCGTGGAAGCGATGGTCCCGATGCCCACCTTGAAGCCGTGCGACACGGGTCGCCCGCCGACGCTCAAATCCTCCATGTCCCAGTAGTGCGAAACCTGATGCTCGGTGCCGCTGGCGGGCCGTGAAGAGTCCATCGCCTGCATGGCGAAACCGCTCATGGCCAGGCCTTCGCACAGCTTGCGCACTTCGCGCTCGTCGCCGGAGGCGCAGCCCTCGGGGTTGGCGAGGCTGTCGCGCAGCGGCTCCTGCACGAGTTTCCACGCGAGCGGGTGGATCGCCTCGGAGCCGATTAGATCGGCGATGATCCAATCGGCGCCGGCCGGAATCTTTGCAATGAGATCGGCGTAGCCGCTGGCTGTCATGTCGCGGGGCGCCTTGGCGGCGATTGCGCTGTCGATGACGCATCCGAGCGGCGCCGGACAGCTCAAGGTCTGCTTCATGCCGTCCTTGGTGATCGAAGCGTTGGCTGCGGTGTAGCCGTCCATTGACGCCGCGGTGCCGACGATGAGGTACTTGGGCCCGAGCTCGCCGCAGGCGCGCTTCACGAGGTCGTTGACGGTCCCGGAGCCCACGGCCACCGGCACCGCGCCCGATGCGCTCGCGATGGCCGCGCGGACTTCCTCGACCTTGTCGTACGTGGCGTGAAACCACGATCCGTCGGGGTTGATCGTGTGTTCAACCACGTCGATGCCGGCCTTTTTCAGCGAGTCGGCAACAAACGTGCCGGCGACTTTTTTCGTGTTCGAGTCATCGACCACGATTGCTTTCCGGGCTTCCGGAAAAAGATCCCGAAACATTGTCGCCGCAGCCGAAATCGCACCGGGGCCGATTTCGCACGCTTTCGTGCCCGTAGTCTGTGTGAGAGCTTCTTCAATGAGTGTCATGCCGTTGTCCTTTATTGCTGTGTATGCCTGGCGTCGAGGCAAATCGCCTGTGCCGCATAATGCTACCACAAACGAAAAAAGCGGGCGCCCGGCATTGGCGTGCCGCTTGCCGGTAGGGCGTTCATTCGAAGCGCACCTGGAGGATGGAATTGCCGGAAGCGGGTCTTTCCAGTACGATCCGCATCGCTCCAATGGCGGTCTTTTCGATGCGCGCGGGTGCCTGTCCGGAGGAGTCTTCGAGAGTCGCCGTCCACTTGCGGTGCCAAGGCTGCGCGATGTCGATCGCGACGGCGCCGGCGGGCATCGCGAAGCGCATGGTGTTCGGCGTCCTGTGTGCTGGCTGCAGGGGCGCTCTGCCGCCGTCCTCAAGTGTCGCGACGAAGCGGCTTTGGAAGGCGGGATTCCGGTAGAGGTGAAGTTTGCCGTCATTGATGACTTCCCGCCACGCCTTCAGCGCCTCCGGCTCTTCCAGTCCCGGCCGGACAAGCACGTGGGAAATTCCGCGCGAGGCGAAATCTTCCGGCGAAAAGTCCTTTCCAGCCGGATCGGCCATTGTCGCGGGTCTTATCGTCTCGTAGCCCTGGAAGCACGGTATGTCGATGCCTGTCGTGGAGTTGATTTGCAGGTAGTCGAAGTCGCTTGCCCTGTCGTGGATGTAGAGCAGCCCGCCGTCGGCCATTTCCGCCCGCAGTCC
>JAFSUV010000168.1 GCA_017450425.1 Kiritimatiellia bacterium | reverse complement strand
GTTGTAGCGCATCTCCAGGAACTGGCCGAAGGAGAGGGCGCGGGATGCGCGCCAGCGGTAGGTGCAGTAGCCGAAGAGGCCGAGGCACATCCCGAGCGGCATCGTGATGATGTTCCAGAATCCCATCGCCGAGCCGGCGCGGTAGTTGGCCTCGCAGTTGGCGACGAGGGTGATCACGGAGAGCGCCGCCGCGACGTCGCCCACGCACATCACGTAGCGGCCTGCGACGCGCCCGGCCGCGAGGAAATCGACCACGTCGCGGGCGTACTTTTTGGCGTAGATCGCCAGACCGAGGACGGCGGAGAAGGGAAGAATCATAATGAGCCAGTCGATGATGTGCATTTTTTTATCCTTTACTTTGAAGCTATGCCGGTTTGAAATTGGGTTGCGGCGCCGCTGCGCCGGTTTTGCGGCGTCACATGCGCTCTGGCGCCTGTATGCCGAGGAGGGCGAGACCGCGCTTCAAGACGGAAGCCACGGCGTCGCAGAGCCTGGCGCGACTTGCGCGGATCGACGGTTCGTCGCACTTGAGGACGGGAAGCGCCTGGTAGAAGGCGCTGTACTGCTGCGCAAGGGCGAAGAGGTAGTCGGCCAGGAGGTTGGGCCGGCACTTCGCGCCTGCGGCGGCCACGGTGTCGCCGAACGCCACGATCCGCATCGCGAGCGCGCGCTCGAGCGGATCGGCCGTCGCGATCGGCGCGCCGTGCCGGTCTTCGCCGGGGTAAGTCGCGTCGTATTTCGCGAGCAGCGAGCGGATGCGGGCGTAGGCGTACTGCAGATAGGGGCCGGAGTTGCCCTGGAGCGACAGGACGGAATCCCACGAAAACTTGATCGTCGTCGCGGGGTCCATCGCCATGTCCGAGTACTTGACCGCCCCGATCCCGATTTTTTCGGCAAGGGCGCGCGCCTCTTCACCGGGCATGTCCGGATTCTTTTCTCGCACGATCGCGAGGGCGCGCGAGGAGGCTTCGTCGAGAAGTTCCTTGAGTTTGGGCATGCCGCCCTTGCGGGTCGAAAACGGGTGGCCGTTTTCGTCGGTGATCGTGCCGAACGCGACATGCACGAGCTCGGTCGAATCCGGTGCTAGCCCGATGCGGCGGCTGATGGCGAAAAGCTGCTGGAAGTGCGGGATCTGGCGGTCGTCCGTGACGATGACGATCTTCGACGGCGCGTATTCCTTCACGCGCGTCTCCATCGTCGCAAGGTCGGTCGTGTTGTAGTTGAAGCCGCCGTCCTCCTTGCGGACGATGCAGATCCATTTCCCGTCTTCGCGCGCCTCGCTCTCGGCGTCGCCCTTTTCCCGCGCGCTTTCGACGGCCTTGCGCGACTGCTCCGCCGCAGCGGGATCGAAATCGCGCAAATCCACCACCAGGGCGCCGCGGCTTTCGTGCGCGAGTCCGCTTTTTTCGAGCCGTTCCTCCCTCGCGGCGAGTTGCGGCTGGTACCAGCTCTCGCCGCGCGTCGTCTCGATCGAGATGCCGAGGCGGTCGTAGATTTCGTCGAACGTGTGGCGGGACATGGAGATGAACTTCTGCCAGAGCGCCCGATTCTCCGGATCGCCCTGCTGGAGTTTCACCGTCTCAAGCCGGCACGCCTCCATCCACGCGGGATCCGCCTTGGCGCGGGCGTAGCTCTCCTTGTAGATGCGCTCCAGCTCCGGCACGGGATCGCGCTCCACCGCTTCCATGTCCGCGAATTCCCGCCACCCTTTTATGATGACGCCGAACTGCGTACCCCAGTCGCCGATGTGGTTGTCGCCCACGACCGTATATCCCAGCGCGCGGAATAGTTCGACTATCGCGCCTCCGATTACCGTCGAGCGGATGTGCCCGATGTGCATCGACTTGGCGACGTTCGGGCTCGAATAATCGACTATGGCCGTTTTTCCCGCGCCGATTTGCGGGATCCCGGCCGTCGCGCCATCGGCCGCGCACTCGCCGGCGCGGCTGGCGAGCGCGGCGTCTTTCACGAAGAAGTTCACGAAGCCGGCGCCCGCGACTTCGGCCTTTTCGACGAAGTCCGGCAGCGCAGCGCCGTCGAGGACCGCTTCGGCGATTTTGCGCGGCGGCAGCCGGAGCGTCCGCGCAAGCGCCATCGCGCCCGCATACTGGCAGTCGCCGAAGCCGGCTTTGGCGCTCGGGACCGCCCGCGCCGCCGCCGCCGCTTCCGGGTGGTCGGGAAACGCCGCCGCGAGCCGCTCCGCCAGCCACGCGGTCAAATCCGCCGAAAACGAACTTGCGTGTTGCATGGAGCAAGGTCTCCTAGCGGCCTTCGCCCTTTGTCGAGGCGATCGCCTTGAAGGGGCAGACCTGCGCGCAGACGTCGCAGCCGATGCACACGGCGCTTTCGATCTTCGACTCGAAGCGGCCCGGCGCCTTCTCTCCGCCGCGCACGATCGCCGGGCAGCCAAGCTTGAAGCACGCGCCGCAGGCCTTGCACTTGGCGGGATCGACGGCGTGGGGGATGGCGCCGACCGCCTTCTTGGCGGCGATGACGCACGGGCCGTAGGCGACGACGACCGACGGCTCGCCGCAATCGAGCTCCTCCTTGAGGACGCTCTCGACCTCGGCGAGATTGTAAACGTCGATTTCATGCACGCGCTTGACGCCGAGCGCGCGCGCGACCTCGGCGATGTTTGTCGCCGTCGTGTCCTCGCCGAGGATCGTCTTGCCGCTGCCCGGATTCTGCTGGTGCCCGGTCATGCCGGTAATGCGGTTGTCGAGGACGACAACCGTCACGGCGCCCTTGTTGTAAACCACGTCGAGCAGCCCGGTCATGCCGCTGTGGAAGAACGTCGAATCGCCCAGCACCGCGGCGAGGCGGCCTTTGAAGCCGGCCTTGCGCATGCCGAACGCGGCGCCGATCGACGCGCCCATGCAGATCGTGGTGTCCATCGCCGAGAGCGGCGGCGCGACGCCGAGCGTGTAGCAGCCGATGTCGCCCGTGACCGTGGCCTTGAGTTTTGCGAGGGTGTAGAAGACGCCGCGGTGGCCGCAGCCGGCGCAGAGGGTC
>JAFSUV010000167.1 GCA_017450425.1 Kiritimatiellia bacterium | reverse complement strand
GCTCGAAGCGACGGACCGCATCTACTGGACCGGCGAAACCACGCACTACGCCTCCTCGGACTACACCTCGCAGAGCATCAAGAGCGAGGATATCGGCATCAAGCTCACCGTCACGCCGCGCATCAACAACAAGGGCTACATCACGCTCACGGTCGAGCAGGAAATCCAGACGAACGACGGCTACACGGAGCTCAACGGCTCGCAGTACCCGCTCCTCAACACGCGCAAAATGGGTGCCGACGTGGCGGTGCAGAGCGGCGAAACCGTGGTCCTCGGCGGCCTTGCGCAGAACTCCGTGACGAAGAGCACCACGAAGGTGCCGATCCTCGGCTCCATCCCGCTCCTCGGGTGGCTCTTCCGCCACGAGGCGGACGAGCATACGCGCACGGAAATCATCGTGTTCCTCACGCCGCGCGTACTCGACACGCCGGCGCAGATGGAGGACGACGCCCGCAACACCAAGGCTTCGATCGACACCGACGGCGTGTGGGATCCGACGTGGAGCAGCTCCCGCCTGGCCGATCCGCTCCCGGAGAAACAGGCGCGCAAGGTGCTGAATCGCGGCCGCAGCACCGTCGCCGCCCCGCGCTACCCGCTCACGAGCTACCTCACCGGCCTCAACTCCGCCACCAACCTGCCGGAAGAGGCCGAATCCGAGCCCATCCAGAGGGCGATCGATGACGCAAAAAGCGCCGGAAAGACCCCGTTCGTCCATTACAGCGACGTCGATGCCTTCAACCGTCTCCGCGAGGCGAAGCTCCGCACGAGCGAAGAGACCACGGTCGTGGGCGCGCCCGTCCCGGCAGCCACGGCCGACGAGCCGGTCCAGCCGGATCAAGCCGAAATTCCCGTCCAGCCCGGCAACCCCGACCAGCCCGGCCAGCCCGGCAACCGGGAATTCCGCGAGTCGGTGCATTCGGCCGTGATGGACATCCTCAACACGCCGCGTTGATTTTTCCGCGATGCCGTCGTTTCGATACACTGCCAAAGACCGATCCGGGAAGACCGTTTCCGGGTCGGTCGATGCGCAGGATCGCAGAAGCGCGCTTGCAGCCGTCGGGCGGCTCGGCCTCATGCCGCTCAAAGTCGAGGCGGGCGGCGGCAAGGCGAAAGGCGGAGGCGCCAAGGGCGGCGGCTTCCACCTCTCGCGGCCCGATTCGATGTCCGCCTCAGAGCGGCTGCTCTTCACCGGAGAGCTCGCCGACTTGCTGGAAGGCGGCATGACGCTCGGCGACGCCCTCAACGCGCTCGCCCGGCGCGGCGACGAATCGGACGGCCCGGGACAGGTCATCGGCAAGCTGCGCGACGCCATCCTCGAAGGCACCGCCTTTTCCGACGCCCTCGGCGCGTTTCCGAAGGTGTTTTCACCGGTTTACGTGAACATGGTCCGCGCCGGGGAGGCCTCCGGCGCGCTCAAGGACGTGCTCCGGCGGCTGATGGCCCACGACGAGCGCGAACGGGCGATGAAGTCGAAGATATCGTCCGCCATGGTTTACCCGGCCATCGTCCTCTGCATGGGCGTCGCCGTGGCGATTTTCGCCATGACGTACATTTTGCCGAAGTTCCAGACGATTTTCGACTCGATAGGGCCGGACTCCCTGCCGCCGCTCACCAAGATCATGCTCGGCACGAGCGATTGGATCAAGAAGTGGTGGATCGCGATCATCGTCGCCGCCATCGCCGGCTTTGCCGGCTTCAGGCGCTGGACGGCCACGGAGCGCGGGCGCAGGGCGTGGGACGGCTTCAAGCTCAAGGCGCCGCTCGTGAAGGGGATCGTCGCAAGTTCCGTCTTCGCGAACTTCGCCTCCACGCTGGAGTCGCTGCTGCGCAACGGGGTGCCGATCCTGCGCGCGCTGGAGCTTACGAGCCAGACCGTTGGCAACACCGTGATCGGCGACGAGCTGCGGAAGGCGAAGGAGCGCGTGACGGACGGCACCACGATTTCCGGCCCCCTCGCGCAGGGCGGCGCCTTCCCGCCGATGGTCATAGACATGATCGCGATCGGCGAGCGCACGGGCGACATGCCGACGGCGCTGGAGCATGTATCGACGCGCTTCGAGCGGCAGCTCGAAAAGAACATCCTCGTGTTCACGACGGCGCTCGAACCGCTCATGATCTGCGCCGTCGCGCTCATCATCGGCTTCATAGCCGTCGCGATCATGCAGGCCGTGCTCGGCGTCACGAGCGGAATGGATCTGCGCGGGTGACGCGCGGCGCACGGGCCTCGACGAAAGGAACCAAGCCAAAATGGACGAAAAGATCTACCTCGACAGCAACGGGCTGACGCGCGACAGTTTCGCGCTCGCGCGCAAGATTTTCGACGACGGCTTCAGGCCCGATGTCATAATCGGCCTCTGGCGCGGCGGCACTCCAGTGGCGGTCGCGGTGCACGAAGCGCTGCACTACCTCGGGGTGGAGTGCTACCACACGGCGTTGAAGACCCAGGCCTACACCGGCATCGGCGAGCACAAGCACCCGGTGATCGAGAACATGGGCGCGGTGATGGACCACCTGCGCGAAGCGGAGCGTGTGCTCGTGGTGGACGACATATTCGACAGCGGCGACACCGTGGCCGCGGTGAAGGACGCCTTCAGGCCGTTCGTCCGCGACCTGCGCTTCGCGACCCTCTACTACAAGCCGGCGCGCAGCCGCTGGCCGTTCGGGCCGGACTACTGGCTGCGCGAAACCGACGCCTGGCTCGTTTTCCCGCACGAGCTGATGGGTCTCACGCGCGAAGAAATCCGCGCCAAGGACCCCGCCGTGTTCGAAATCCTCTTCGGCGCGCCCGGCGGCGGCGCGCAAAGCACGTGATACCGGTCTCGGCGCCAGTCTCGGAACGCGTCCGCATCGTGGTGTTCGGGCGCAGAAACGCCGGCAAGTCGGCGCTCGTGAACGCGCTTGCCAACCAGCCGGTGTCCATCGTTTCGCCCGTGCCGGGCACGACAGCCGATCCCGTGGCGAAATCCGTCGAGTGGCTGCCCCTCGGGCCGTGCCTCGTCGTAGATACCGCCGGCATCGACGACACGGAGCAGCGGGGCGGCGTCGAAATCGGCCTCGCCCGCGCTTCGCGCGCCATCGGCGAAATGCGCGGCGCGGATGTCGCGATCGTCGTGACGGACGCCTCGACCGGCATCTCGCGGAGCGAGCGCGAGATCCTCGCGGCGGCGGCGGCCCGCCCGTCGCCGCCGCAGGTTTTCGTGGCGGTGAACCGCATCGACGAAACACCCGCCACGGCGGAGCGTCTCGAAGCCGTCTCCCGCGACGCCGGCGGCGCCCCGGCATTCGCCGTATGCGCCACGACCGGAGAAGGCGTGGACGCCCTGCGCCGCGCCGTGGCGCACTCGCCGCGCCCCGCAGCCCGCGAAAAGCCGATCTTCGGCGGGCGCCTCAAGCCGGGCGATACGGTCGTGCTAGTCTGCCCCATCGACGAAGCCGCTCCGAAGGGCCGCCTCATCCTGCCGCAGCAGCTCGCGCTCAGGGAAGCGCTCGATTCGCACGCTTCCGCGCTCGTGCTCCAGCCGGAGCAGCTCCCCGGAGCGCTCGCGCGCATGAAGGAACCGCCGGCGCTTGTCGTCACGGACTCTCAGGCCTTTTCGCGCGTCCGGCGATGCGTCCCGCCGGAAGTGCCGCTCACCAGTTTTTCGATCCTCCTCGCGCGCCGCTCGGCCGATTGGGAGACGCTCCGCGCCGGCGCGGAGAAGATCGACGCGCTAAAGGACGGCGACCGCGTGCTCGTCGCGGAAGGGTGCTCGCACCGCCGCCAGTGCGGCGACATCGGCACCGAAAAGCTGCCCCGTCTCATCTCCGCGCGCACCGGCAAAAAGCTCGTCTTCGAGCCGACGAGCGGCCGCGCCTGGCCGACAGTCGAGCGGCTTCGCGCCTACGCGCTCGTCCTGCACTGCGGCGGCTGCATGACCGCGCCGGCGGAACTGGCGTCCCGCGTGGCGGACTGCCGCGCCGCGGGCGTCCCCGTCGCAAACTACGGAGTCGCGCTCGCGCTGTTGCAGGGCGTGTCGCTGCGCTCGATCGACCAGGTGCAATGAGAGTCGCGAAGTTCCGGCGCCCCGGCACCGAGCCGCTCTGCCGCGAATTTGCGGCGTTCATCGCGCGGTTCGCGCGCAGGACGCCTTCCGGCGCGGTGGCGCTGGACCACGTCCTCGCGGTCGTGCCGACGGCCGAAGCGGGGCGGCGGCTGCGCATCGCGCTCGTCCGCGAGTTCGGCGCGCTCGTGCCGCCGCGCATTTGCAGTCCGCGCCAGTTTTTCGCGCAATCGCCGGGGCGCGGCG
>JAFSUV010000166.1 GCA_017450425.1 Kiritimatiellia bacterium | reverse complement strand
GGCGCAGCCACCCGCCGAAGGCGCGCGGCTGCCACGGCGCGGCCGCCGCGCGGCGCGCGGCGAGTTCTTCGTCCGAGAGCCGGTGCGAGAGGGTGCGCGCCGGGATGTCGATGTCGATCCAGTCGCCGTCCCTGAGGAGCCCGATCGGACCGCCTTCGGCCGCTTCCGGCGAAACATGCCCGATGCAGGCGCCGTGCGTCGCGCCGGAAAAGCGCCCGTCCGTGATGAGCGCGACGCTTTCGCCAAGGCCGGCGCCGATGATGTAGGCCGTAGGCGCGAGCATTTCCTGCATCCCGGGACCGCCCTTGGGGCCTTCGTGGCGGATCACCACGACATGCCCCGGCTTGACCTTGCCGCCGAGGATGCCTTCGCACGCCTCTTCCTGCGAGTCGAAGCAGATCGCTTGGCCGCTGAATTTCATCATCGAAGCATAGACGCCGGCTTTCTTTACGACACTGCCCTGCTCGGCGAGGTTGCCGAACAGCACGCAGAGGCCGCCGTCCTGCGCGTAGGCGTTCTCGAACGTGCGGATCACCTCGTCGTTGCGGATCTCGGCTGCGGCGGCGATTTCGCCGATCGTCCGGCCCGAGACGGTCGGCGCGTCGAGGTGCAGGAGGCCGGGCTTTTCGGTTAGGCGCTTCAGGATCGCCGGGATGCCGCCGGCGGCGTGGACGTCCTCCACGTGGTAGGCGCAGCTCGGAGCCACTTTGCAGACGTTTGCCGTGCGGGCGCTGATTTCGTTTATGCGGTTCAGGCCGTACGGGATGTCCGCCTCGCGCGCTATCGCAAGCGTGTGCAGCACGGTGTTGGTGGACCCGCCCATCGCCACGTCGAGGGCGAATGCGTTGTCGATGCTCTTCTCGGTGATGAGGTCGCGCGGCAGCGGGCCGCCGGCCTTCGCCATCTCGACTGCGCGGCGCGCGGCGGCGCGCCAGAGCGCCTTGCGCTCGTCGGCCACGGCGGGGATCGTGCCGTTGCCGGGCAGCGCCAGTCCGATCGCCTCGCAGAGGCAGTTCATCGAATTGGCGGTGAACATGCCCGAACAGGAGCCGCACCCCGGGCAGGAGTTCTGCTCGATGCGCTCCAGCCCCGCTTCGTCGAGCTTCCCGACCTTGTAGGCGGATACGGCCTCGTAGGTGGAATTGTAGTCGAGCACCTTGCCCGTGGCCGGATCCCTGCCGGCGAGCATCGGGCCGCCGGAACAGAAAATCGCCGGAATGTTCGCGCGGATTGCGCCGAGGATCATGCCCGGAACGATCTTGTCGCAGCTCGGAATGCAGACCATCGCATCGAACTTGTGCGCGGCGATTTCGGTCTCCACGCAGTCGGCGATGAGTTCGCGCGACGGCAGCGAATACTTCATCCCGGTGTGGGCCATCGCAAGCCCGTCGCACACGCCGATCGTGTTGAACTCGAACGGCACGCCGCCAGCCTCGCGGATCGCGTCGGCCACGAGTTTGCCAACCTCTCGCAGGTGGTGGTGGCCGGGAATTATCTCCACGAACGAGTTGCACACCGCAATGAAGGGCTTGCCGAAGTCTTCCCGTTTCAAGCCGTCGGCATAGAGCAGCGAACGGTGCGGCGCGCGCTCAAACCCCTTTTTAATCGTGTCGGAATTCATGGTCTGTTCGTTTGTACTCGAAAAAACGCGACTGTCAGCGTCATGGTGCCCCAGGCGGGTCTCGAACCCACAACCCCCGGCTTAGAAGGCCAGTGCTCTGTCCAGTTGAGCTACTGGGGCGAAAACAAGGCGGAATAATGCCTTCAAACCCGGTCGTTGTCAACTCCTCCTCCGTCCCGTCCTCCCCCTGAGGCTTCGCTCCGCCCTCCCGCCGCCCCGGCGCCGAAGGGAGCCTCCGGGACAGCCCGCGCCGCACTCCGCCAAGGCCCTCGATTCTCAACGATTCTCGTCGATTCTCCTCGACTCTCGGGCGCAAGGTTCCGGCGCTGCGTAGCGTTCGCAAACGGGCGTTTCGTGGAAACGCCCCTACCGGGAAAAACTGGTAGGGACGCGCCCACGGCGCGTCCGCAAAAAACTGGTAGGGACGCGCCCGCGGCGCGTCCGCACAAGTCGGAGAGCCGTAGGAAAAAGGGTGACGGAATTGCGGGATGTCGGGATATCGGGATTCGGGATATCGCGCCGGTTTTCGGCGGCGGCGGAGCCGACTAGATCGGGATGTCGCGAGGAGACGGTCAATAATCTCTGTGCCTCTTTGCCTCTGTGTGACGAAATTGAAAACATGGATGAAATGCAAGACCGCCGAAAAGCCCGTCCCGACAATTTTTTACAGCCGCCCCAGCGCGAAGGGCACCGCTATTGCTCGAAATGGGGAAAGCCTCGTCTGCGTTTGTTCTTGATTTTTCGCTGCGGAAAGCGCAGAATTCAAACCGTGTCGCGCGGTTGCGCACGAAACGAAAAACACGGCAAATCATGAAAAAGTCTGCTATCGGCGAAGTCCGCATAGGGGTTGTCGGACTCGGCAACATGGGTTCCATTCACATTTCCAACATAGAGAAAGGGCTCGTTTCCGGCGCGCGGCTTGCCGCCGTCTGCGATGTCGTCCCGGAGAAAATGAAGCGCTTCGACGGCAAGTACAAGTGCTACACGGACAGCCGCGAGCTCATCCGTTCTGGCGAAGTTGACATGGTGATGGTCGAGACGCCCCACTACTCGCACACCACGATCGGCGCCGACGCGCTTTCGTGCGGCGTCCACACGCTCGTCGAGAAGCCGATATCCGTCCACAAGGCGGATTGC
>JAFSUV010000009.1 GCA_017450425.1 Kiritimatiellia bacterium | reverse complement strand
GGCTTGCGCGGCGCGTGAGACTGGCGGTGTCGTCCGCGTCGTCCGCCGCCGCAGCGCTTGCGGTGGCGGCGCTGGTCGCGTTTCCCCCGCGCCACGGCGGCAGAGGCGGCGCAAAGGCGCAAGGCGCCGGGGATACGCGCGAAGCGCTCCAAATGCTGATGTGCGATGCGGCGGAGGCGGCCGAAACGTCGGTCGAAGTCGATTGGGACTGCACGGACTTCGATTTTGCCGACGCGCTGCTCGCGTGGCAGGAAGCGCCGCTTGCCATGTGATAAACTTCGCGGCATGTCAAGCAAAAAAACAGTCGTCGAGCCTCGCAGCGACATCGGTCGCGGAGACAAGATCGCCCTTGTTTCGCTCGGATGCCCGAAAAACCTTGTGGATTTGCAGGTGGTGGCCAGTGCGCTGCGCTGCGCCGGTTTCGACGTCGGGGTCGGCGAAGGCGAGGCCGACGCCATTGTCGTAAACACCTGCGCATTCATCGAGGACGCCCGGCGCGAAGCCGTGGCGGCGATAGACGAGGCGTGTTCGCGCAAGCACGGTGGCGGCAAGTGCCGCGCAGTAATCGTGGCCGGCTGCCTTCCGCAGCGCTACAAAGAGGCGGTGTTCGAGGCGTGTCCGGAGGTTGACGCCGTCATTGGCGTGGACGATCTGGAAACGGCGCCGGAAATCGTGCGCCGGGCGATTGACGAGCCGGGGCGTTCTTTCGACGCCGTTTCGCGCGGCAGGCCGAAAAAGCTGTTTACCGCGGGCGAGCCCTGGTTCTCGCTTGCGCCGGGACCGTACGCGTATTTGAAGATCGGCGAAGGGTGCCGCCACGCATGCGCGTTTTGCGCCATTCCGGGCATACGGGGGCGGCTCAGATCGCGGCCGGTACCGGTTCTCGTGGAGGAGGCGGCCGCCCTCGTCGGGCGCGGCATACGCGAGATCAACGTCATTGCGCAGGATGTCACGAGCTACGGGATGGATCTTGGCGACGGCACGACGCTCGCGGCGCTTCTCAAGCGGCTCGACGCAATTCCGGGCGAGTTCCGGATACGGATGCTGTACGGGCATCCGGCGCGCCTTACGGACGGGTTTCTCGACGCCGTCGCCTCGTGTCCGAAGGTCGTGCCGTACTTCGACGTGCCGGTGCAGCACGCCTCGCGCGACATTCTCTGCGCGATGGACAGGCGGGACACGATTGCGCACGTGCCGCGGATGGCGCAGCGGCTGCGCAGCCGCGTACCCGGCGCCGTGGTGCGCACGACCTGCCTCGTGGGTTTTCCCGGCGAAACCCGGAAGGACTTCGACGCGCTCATGCGCTATGTCGAAGAGTCCAGCTTCGACCATCTGGGCGCGTTCGTGTTTTCGCCGGAAGAAGGGACAAAGGCGTTCGACATGCCTGGCGCGGTCGCCAGACGCACTGCGGAAAGGCGGCGGGAGCGCCTGATGCTCCTCCAGGCGCGAATCGTGGCCGAGACGCTCGACGCCCTCGCCGGGAGCGTCGTGACAGTGCTGCTGGAGACCCCGCCGGCGCGGCGCGGCGGCGCATGGATCGGAAGGTGCGAAAGACAGGCGCCGGACGACATCGACGGCCTCACCCGCGTGAAGGGCCTGCCGCCCACGGCGAAACCGGGGGATTTCGTGCGCTGCAAAATCACCGGCCATGCCGGCTACGACATCAATGCCGTCGCCCTTGCCGGAGGCGAAGACTGAGCGCCGCCGTCAATACAAAAACAGCATTTCGCGGTATTTCGGCAGCGGCCAGCGGGCGTCGTCCGTTTCGTGCTCCAGCGCGTCCACGGTTTCGCGCACAGCGGCCATGGCCGCTATGATAGCCGTGGAATCGGCTGCGGCCAAGGCGCTTTCAAGCGCCGTGCACCGCTCCGTCAGGGCGTCGAGTCCCGCACCGAGTTTTTCGACGTGTGCGCGGATGCCGGCTGTGCCGGAGCCGATTCCGCCTTTTGAAGCGCGGGAAAGCGTCGCAACCGCCTCGCCGTAGCTCTCCAAAACCGCAGGGCGAATCATGCTCTTTGCGATTTCCAGCGCGATTCCGCCCTCGATCGCCACTTTGCGGGCGTATTCCTCGAGCGCGACCTCGTGGCGCGAATCCATCTCGCGCTTGGACAGCACGCCGTACTTTGCGACGAGCGCCTGGTTCTCCTTCGCAAGGAGAGGCGCGACCGCTTCGGGGGTGGCGCGGAGGTTGGGCAGCGCCCGGGCCTCGGCCTCGGCCGCCCAGCCCGCCGAATAGCCGTCGCCATTGAAAATCACGCGCTCGTGCGTGCGGAAAACGCGCCGGAGCAGCGCCTGAAGCGTCTCGTTGAACTTCTCCGGCGGCAAGCCTTCAAGCTGCTCGGCGAAGCGGTCGAACGAGTCGGCGACCATGACATTGAGGAACATGTTCGCCGCGGCGCACGGCTGCGAAGCGCCGGGCTGGCGAAACTCGAACTTGTTGCCCGTGAAGGCGAACGTCGAAGTGCGGTTTCTGTCGGCGGCGTCGCGCGGCAGCGGCGGCAGCGTATCGACGCCGACGCGGAGCGTCCCGGCCTTGCGGGCGCCGCCGCGGGTGCCATGGGCGAGCGCGGAAACCACTTCGCCGAGCTGGTCGCCGAGAAACACCGAGACCACCGCCGGCGGCGCCTCGTTCCCGCCGAGGCGGCAGTCGTTGCCGGCGCCGGCCGTCGTGGTGCGCAGCAGGTCGGCGTGCAGGTCGATCGCCCGGACTACGGCGCAGAGCACCGTCAGGAAGATGGAGTTTTGCTCCGGATCGTCGCCGGGGTCGAGAAGATTGCGCCTGCCGTACGATAGCGACCAGTTGTTGTGCTTGCCGCTGCCGTTCACGCCGGCGAACGGCTTTTCGTGCATGAGGCACACGAGGCCGTTGCGCTCCGCCGCCTGGCGCAGCACTTCCATGACAAGCATGTTGTGATCGACGGCAAGGTTGAGCTCCTCGAAGACCGGCGCGAGCTCGAACTGGGCCGGCGCGGCCTCGTTGTGTCGGGTTTTCGCCGGTATGCCGAGCCGCCACAGCTCTTCCTCCGCCTCCTGCATGAACTTCAGGATGCGCGGCCGTATCGCGCCGAAGTAATGATCCTCCAGCTGCTGGTGCTTGGGCGGCGGCGCGCCGAAAAGCGTGCGCCCGGTCTGCACGAGATCGGGGCGCTGCAAGTAGAAACCGCGGTCGATGAGGAAGTATTCCTGCTCGGCGCCGAGCGCCACGCGTACCGTCTCGTCCGGCAGCCCGAAGCAGCGCATGAGACGCGTCGTCGCCTTTTTGAGCGCCTGGATCGACCGGAGCAGCGGCGTCTTGCGGTCGAGCGCTTCGCCGCCGAACGAGCAAAATGCGGTCGGTATGCACAGCGTCGCCCCGTTGGCATGGCGCTTTATGAACGCCGGCGACGTGGGATCCCAGGCCGTGTAGCCGCGCGCCTCGAACGTGGATCGGATGCCCCCCGAGGGGAACGACGAGGCGTCGGGCTCGCCGAGGACCAGGTTTTTGCCGGAAAACGCGAACTCCGCCCTGCCGCCGGCGCTTGGCTCCAGGAAGGCGTCGTGCTTCTCGGCCGTACCGCCGTTGAGGGGCATGAACCAGTGCGTGTAGTGCGTGGCGCCCCGGTCAACCGCCCATTCCTTCATGCCCCGCGCGACGTCCGCCGCGATCGCCGGATCGAGCGGAGCCCCGGAATTGGCGGTGGCGAGCAGTTTTTGCGCGACATCCTTCGGCAGGTACTTTTTGATCGCCTGTTCGCCGAAAACATCGCACCCGAACTCGTCCGGCGAGACCCGGCCGGCCGGCATCGGACTCTCGGCGCGATGCGAAGCCACGGCGTGGATTGTGTGTATGCGGTCGTTTTGCATGGAGTCCGGCCCTTCCCGGGGGCGTTGGTTTCAGGCGAGGGACGCCCTGAGCGCGGCGTCCGCCGCTTCGACTTTTTCGCGCAGCCGCGCCTTGCGCTCGTGCAGCCGCCTCTTGAGCGCACTGTCGCCGAGGGCGAGGATTTCGGCGGCGAGGATTGCGGCGTTGGCCGGCCCAGACGACGACAGCGCCACGGTGGCGACCGGTATGCCGGACGGCATCTGCACCGTGGCGAGGAGCGCTTCCAGACCGCCGAGCGAGCCGCCCGGCACGGGGATGCCGATCACGGGCAGCGTCGTGCCCGCGGCCAGTACGCCGGCAAGGTGCGCCGCGCCGCCTGCGGCGGCGAGGATCACCTTGAGGCCGCGCCCTTCCGCCGTGGCGGAGTATTCGTGGGCGGCGTCGGGCGTCCTGTGGGCGGAAATCACGCGCACTTCGTGCGCGATGCCGAGCTGCGACAGCGTTTCGTGCGCCTTCGACACGAGCGGCCAGTCGGAGTCCGACCCCATTACGAGGCCGACGAGCGGCTTTTCGGCTGCGGTTTCGTTTTGCATGGTCGTGATCGTCGCAAATCTGGTTTCAGTTTCAGGAAAGTTTCAGCACAAGGTGGTTGCGCTTGCCGGAGCGCAGCACCGCGACACGGCCGCCGATCGCCCGGTCGGCGGAAAAGGCGTCCGCAGCGCCGACGCGCTCTCCGTTGAGATACAGCCCGCCGCCGTCGGCGGTGCGGCGCGCTTCGCTCTGGCTCTTGAAGAGGCCGGCGAGCGCGGCGACCTTCGTGACCGGCTGGCCGATGGCCTGAGCCGCTTCGAGAGTTGCGGACGGGGCGTCTTCAAATACGGACAGGAGCTCGTCGGCGCCCATCCCGGCCACGGAGCCGCCAAAGAGCGCCGCCGTGGCCCTGAGCGCCTGCTGAAGGCCTTCTTCGCCGTGAACCCGCCGCACCACGTCTTCGGCCAGGACTTTCTGCGCTTCGCGCTTTTCCGGCGCTTCGGCGACGGTGCGCTCGAGGCTTTCGATGTCTTCGACGGGGAGGAACGTGAACGCGCGCAGGTAGCGCCCCACCACGGCGTCTTCGCTGCGGAGGAAGAACTGGTAGAACTTGTAGCAGGAGGTCTTGCGCGCGTCGAGATACATCGCGTTGCCTTCGCTCTTGCCGAACTTCCGCCCGGCGGAGTCCTTGACGAGCGGTATCGTCACCCCGTAGCACTGCACGCCGCGCTCGTAGTGAATGAGATCCGTGCCGGCCGTTATGTTGCCCCACTGGTCCGAGCCGCCCACCTGGATGCGGCAGCCGTATGTGTCGTAGAGGTGCAGGAAGTCGTAGCCCTGCATCGTCTGGTAGCAGAATTCCGTGAAGCTCATGCCGCCGGGCGACTCGAGGCGCGCCTTGACGCTCTCCTTGTTGAGCATCGTTCCCATGCGGAAATTGCGCCCGACATCGCGCAAGTAGTCGATGAAGGAGAACTTGCCGAGCCAGTCGAGATTGTTGACAAGCGTCGCGCCGCCCGCGCCGGGGCCGAAATCGAGGAACCGCTCCAATTGCGCCTTGATGCACTCTGCGTTGTGGGCGATCGTTTCGACGGTCTGGAGTTTCCTCTCGGTCGTCTTGCCCGACGGGTCTCCGATGAGCCCGGTCGCGCCGCCTACGAGCGCCAGCACCTTGTGCCCGGCCCGCTGGTAGTGGCAGAGGTTCATGATGGCCACGAGATTTCCGGCCTGCAGACTGTCGGCCGACGGATCGAAGCCCCCGTAAACGGTCTGCGGCGTGTCCAGCAAATCCCGCACTCCGGGGTCTGTCCAGTTTTCGAAAAGCCCTCTGGCCTTCAGTGTGTCGATTACGTTCATTTGGCGGATGGGGAAGCAGACGCTCGCTCGTCAACGAAAAAAGCCCTCCGGCCGCTGGAAACGGACGGAGGGCGGAAAACTGGTCGGAGTGAAGAGATTTGAACTCTTGACCTTTTGGTCCCGAACCAAACGCGCTACCAGTCTGCGCTACACTCCGGGTTGTCAAAAACGGCGCAAAGGATATCAAACAAGAAGCATGGTGTCAAGCAAATTCTGCCATGAATCGGGTCTGGCGCGCGCAATGGCGCGCAAGGCGCGGCGCGCGGATGCGGCAAGTTGAAAAATTGCCGCCGTTTTGGCAGAATACTCTTCGCCGGAGATATCCGCAAGCCGTGCCGCCGCAGGCGACGGGGTTGGGCGTCCGCAGTCCCGGCAACACAGAGGATTCCAAAAATGCTCGCGAAAGCCTCCACTCCAGTCAATTCCGGTTTTGTCGCATTCGACCCCCTGCATCAGGCCGGCCTTTCGCTGTCGTTCCTTGAATCGATGGCCGATTCGCGGCTAAGTTCGCTCCCGTGGGGGACAATCCGCGCGTATAGGCCGGAGCCGTATGCGGAGCATTCGCGGCGCGACGATTCCGAGTTTGCCGCCAGCTGGTACGAAGGCATCTCGTGCGCGCGCGAAATGCTTGGTACGGCCGACGGGGCGAAAACCGAAGCGAACCTCCGCAAAATCGTTCTCGACCCGAAGTGCTGGGACGACGCCACCGGGCTGCGGTTCCCCAAAAAGCGCCCGTGGAGCGGCGGCGCGGAATGGTGCGCGATTTCCGAGATGGCGCCCGTGCTGTCGGCGTTGAACCGCATGATCGAGGTCGATCCGAAGGATTCCGAAGCGGCTGCGCGGGCAAAGGCGCTCATTGCCGGGCTTCGCCGCATCGCAACGGTGCACGAGAGGCGGCTCACGCCTGTCGGCGAATTTCCCGTGGAGCCGCCGGTCTATTCGTTCAGCGCCGATGTCGTGGTGCGCGGCAAGGGGTTCGCGCCCGCGCTCGGCACCGGTTTCGCGGATTCCACGATGAGGATGGCGGCCGTCATCCACCCGGTGATGGTTTATCACGACCTGACCGGCGACGAAGCGGCGCTGGATCTCGCGACCGGCCTTGCGAACCACCTCTGCGCCTTTTCGCACTTTTTCAGCGTGAAGACCGAATTTCACGGCGAGGTGCACGCCGCGCTCGCGACGGCGGCCGGCCTCGCGCGCCTCGGCCGGGTTTTGTCGAAGGACGGATACGTCGCGCGCGCGAAGTCGCTCTACGACTATGTGCGGCGCAATTCCTCCGCCTTCGGGTGGGTCCCCGAATACCTCCAGTGGCAGCTTGCGGCGGACGAGAAGTGCGACGCCACCGCCACGTGCGACATGATCATGTGCGCGATGGAGCTCGTGGAGTGCAACTTCCCGGAATACTGGGACGACATACACCGCTTCTGGCGCAACCATCTGGTGCAGATGCAGATCGAAGACGTGTCGTTCATCCCGGCCGCCAACGGCGAGGATGGCGACGCGCGCACCACCAGATCCATCGCAAGCCGCCTTCGCGGCGCGGTTTGCGGCGCCGCAGGCGCGGGCTTCATCGCGCCGGCGCTTCCGGGGTTTGTCTCCGCCCGCGCTTCGGCCGCTGCGCCGCGCGCCATGCTGAGGGCGTGGCGCGCGGCGGTGGAGCAGTTCCGCGACATCGTGACGGTGAATTTCCCGGTTCCGCGCGACACGCCTTTTGCGAAAGTTTCGATCGGCTACCCGAACGAGGGCTTCGTAAAGGTCGAGATGAAGAAGGCGAGTCGCCTCAACATCCGCGTCTATCCGTGGATGACCGCCCCGCACGAAGGTCTCATCGACCGCCGGCCCGCCGGCATGGAGCGCCGCGAGGACCACATGGCCTTCCCGAAGTGCCCGAAGGGGTCGGTCGTCGTGCTCCGGCACGAGTTGAGGACCCGCCGCGTACTGGAGAACGTCACAGATCTCGACTTCTACGGCATCTGGCGCGGCCCGGATTTGGTCGATTTGCTGCCGCACTCCTCCGGTGTCGGCTACAGGCTCTACCAGCGGGTGGCCGGGGCGAAAAGGGAGGCGGTGCCGCCGCCCGTGGCGGATTCGGAGGACGAAGCCGCGCCGATGCCGTGCGAGCCGCCCGTCACCAAGGATGCCCGCCTCAACAGGCGCAAGGCGCCTCGCACGTAGCGTTTGTGGAGGCGGTGCAGGTTCCGTGAAACGGTTTTTGTTCGCTGTTGCGGTCGCGGCGGCACCGCTGCTCGGAGCCGCCGACGAAGAGGTTCGCGTGTGCCCGGAGTGCGGCGTCGAGGCCGCAAGCGCGACCGCCCTTTTCTGCGCATCGTGCGGCGCAGGGTTTCATATAGCTCTTTGTCCTGCTCTCTGCCCATGGATTACCTCAATATGTTTTTTGACAGGCGTTGTTATAAACGCTGGCGCACCGCCTCATACAGCAAAATGGCGGCTGCGGCGCTGGCGTTGAGGGAGGAGAT
>JAFSUV010000165.1 GCA_017450425.1 Kiritimatiellia bacterium | reverse complement strand
CGTCAAGGTGCGCGCCCTGCGCCGCCGCGGCATTCCCAACTGGGGCGTCTTCGGCCAGAAGAAGCTCCAGGGCGGCGGTCCGCTCATCGACATCGGCGTCCACATCATCGAGTCGGCCATGTCCTTCCTCGGCAACCCGAAGCCCGTCTATGCCTCCGCCGGCACATGGACGTTCCTCGGCGACAAGCCGTCCACCGTCATGTCGATGTGGCCGGGCTGGGACCACAAGACCTACACCGTCGAAGACTTCGCCTGCGGCCAGATCCGCTTCGACAACGGCACGATCATGCAGATCGAGGCTTCGTTCGCAGACCACCAGAAGGAGCACGACGTCGAAGACTGGTGGGCCTACGGCACCAAGGCCGGCTGCCAGTGGAGCACGAGCGAAATCTACACCGACCAGAACAACATGATGGTCAACATGGCGCCCGTCTTCATGCCCGAGTGCGGCTGGAACGTCATCTTCCAGCGCAAACTCCAGAACTGGATCGATGGCTGCCTCAAGGGTACGCCTCTCTACGCTCCCGGCGAAATCGGCCTCAACGTCCAGAAGATCCTCTGCGGTCTTTACGACTCGGCGAAGGCCGGCCACGAAATCCGCATCAAGGACTGAAGATGGGAGAGTGCAATCTTTCCGGCAAGGTCGCCGTCGTCACCGGCGGCGGCGGCGTCCTCTGCTCCGCGATCTCCAAGGCGCTCGCTTCGGCGGGCGCCAAGGTGGCGCCGATCGACCTGCACCTCGAAAAGGCCGAGAAGGTGGCCGCCGAAATCGCGGCTGCGGGCGGCGTCGCGAAGGGGTACGCCTGCAACGTCCTCGACCGCGCTAGCCTCGAAGAAACCGCGGCGAAGATCGAAAAGGATCTGGGGCCGGTTGACATCCTCGTCAACGGCGCGGGCGGCAACCATCCCAAGGGGACGACCTCCAACGAGCGGATCGCCCCGGAGGACCTCGCCGCCGCGGACGAATCGCTGAAGACCTTCTACGACCTCGATCCGGACGGCGTGTCGTTCGTCTTCAACCTGAACTTCCTCGGGACGCTCCTGCCCACGCAGGCGTTCACGAAGGCGATGGTGAAGCGCGGTCGCGGGACGATCCTCAACGTTTCCTCGATGAACGCCTTCCGCCCGCTCACGAAGATTCCCGCGTATTCCGCCGCCAAGGCCGGGATATCGAACTTCACGCAGTGGCTCGCCGTGCACTTCTCCAAATGCGGGGTGCGCGTCAACGCCATCGCGCCGGGGTTCTTCCTCACGGACCAGAACCGCTCGCTCCTCACCAATCCCGACGGCTCGCTCACGGCGCGCGGCGACAAGATCATGTCGCTTACGCCGATGGGGCGCTTCGGCGATCCGCAGGATCTCGTGGGCGCCACGATGTTCCTGCTCGACGACGAAAAGGCCGCGTTCGTGACGGGCGTCGTGCTTCCGATCGACGGCGGCTTCAACGCCTATTCGGGGGTTTAGCCCCATCCGGAGCCGGGGAAACCGCAATCGAAAATGAAAAGGGTCGTTCTTCTCGCCCTCTGCCTCGTTGCGGCATCATGGTGCGCATCCGGTTGCGCCACGCGGGTGCGCACCACCCGGCCTTCCGCCACCCGCGCGCCGGACGACATCGGCGTGCAGGTGCTGGTGCAGAAGGGCGGGAAACTCCGGCTCTACAACCGCGAAATCTCGCGCGAAAAACTTGTGCGGCGCCTCATCGAAGAGGAGCAGTGCGACCGCGGCGCAAGGGCCGTGATGCTCGAAGCCGCTCCCGGCGTGGACGTCGGCGACCTGCGCCTCATGCGCGAATATCTCGTCAAAAACCGGATTCCGCGCGTCGTCCTCGTCACGCGGCCGACGGTTTCCTCCTCCGCCTCGCCCGCCCCGTAAATGCCCCCTGCGGTTGACATCCCACGGTGCCTCGACGCACTTGCGATGCCGGATGAAGGCGTCTGGCAGATGCGGGAAACGTCAGCCGACGGGATCGCCTGGGGCGAGAGGCACCTGCAGTGCATCTGGTCGGACGAGCGCTTCCGCCCGCGCGAAATGCGCACCACCGACGGCAGGCCCGTGCGCGTCCTCAGCGCCGGCGAGTGGAACGGCGGCCCCGGCCCGGACTTCCGCAACGCGCTGCTCGAAATCGGCGGCAGGCGCGTCAGGGGCGACGTGGAGATTCACATCCGCCCCGGGGACTGGTTCGCGCACGGGCACGGGGACGACCCCGAATACGGCGCCGTCGCACTCCATGTCGCATGGTTCGCCCCGCGCGGCGGCGTGGCGCTGCCCGGAGTGCCGCATGTGGCGCTTTGCGACGCAATGCGGGCGCAGCGCGGTTTTTCCTTCGACCAAATCGATGTCGGCGCCTATCCGTGGGGCGGCGGCGCGGCGTCCGGCCGGCCTTGCCGCGATGCGTTCCGGGGCGCTCCGCCGGATCGGATCCATGCGCTCCTTGAAGCGGCCGGGCGCATTCGCGCCGCCCGCAGGGCGCGGGAGGTGGCGAGCCGCGCGGTGATCGCCGAATCGCCCGCCCAGGCGTTTTACGAAGAAATCATGGCCGCGCTTGGCTGGCGCGGCAACGAAGGCGCGATGCGCGCGCTCGCGCGTCTCGTCCCGCTCTCCAGGCTCGAAGAGTCTGACACCGCCGAAGAGCGCTACGCCTTGCTTGTCGGCACTGCGGGCTTGCTGCCCAAAACCGCCGGGGCGTCGGCGTGGGCGGCCAAACTCTGGGACGCGGCGTTTCGGGCCGGCGCGACCGAAAAGCCGGTCGGGACCATCCGGTGGAAACTCGGCGCAATGCGTCCGGCGAACCATCCGCGTGTGCGGCTCGCCGCCGCGGCCGCCATGTTCGGGGGCGCTCCGCCGCTGCGCCCGGCGGTGTTTTCGATCCCGCGCGACGACCCGGCAAAGTGGGTGAAAGCCGCGCAAAAAGTTTTTTCCAAAGCGTCGGCGCCGGGCGCGCTGCTGCTGCCGCAAAGCGCTTCGGGGGCGCGCCCGCCAAGCCCGCTCGGCGTCGCCCGGATCGACGCGATGCTCGCAAGCGCGGTGGTGCCGGCGCTCATGGCCGAAGACCCGGATGCGCTGCGTCTCCTCGACGCGATTCCGGGCGAAGACGTGGGGAGCGCGATGAAGGCGACCGCGACCCGGCTGTTCGGCCCCGACCACAATGCGGCGCTGCTCTACGGCGCAAGCGCCCTCAGGACCCAGGGCCTGCTCGAACTCTGGCGCGGCCGGTGTCGCGCCGCTCCGGAAGAATGCGCCGGCTGTCCGCTGGCCACGCGCCAAAGATGAAAACCGGCTCCGAAAAAATCGCGCAGGAGCGCGCAACAGGCGGCGCGGGCGGATTTGCGCGGCGACTCCGCGCGGCCCTGGGTCCGGTGTGGGGGCCGGCGTTTGCGATATTCGTCGCGACGCGCTTCGGCGATGTCATCAACGCCGTGACCGGGATTTGGCTGGTTCCGAAGTTCGTCCCGCAGGACGAACTTGGCGCGGTTCTGCCGCTCACCCAGGTCGCGGCCTTCATCGCGATGCCGCTTTCGCTCGTCCTCACCCCGTACGCCAAGCTGCTGAGCGTCCACGCCGAGCGCGGCGAAACCGGCAAGGTCAAGGCGATGGTGCGCGACGCCACGGCTTGCGCGGCGGTGGCGCTCGTCGCGGCGCTGCTGCTGACGCCTCT
>JAFSUV010000164.1 GCA_017450425.1 Kiritimatiellia bacterium | reverse complement strand
CCGTGGGCGACGCCACGGCCGCGGATCTGGCGGTGTTCGTGACGGCCCGTCCCGCCGACAATGACTCCTCGGATCTGGCGGCCGAACTTCTTTCCGCCGCCCGCGAGGCGATCGGCGCGCAGGGTTTCCAGATCGCGTTCGATTCCGATGACGCCGACATCGCAGTGCAGCTCACCGTGCGCAAGTCCGTCTTCGACCGCACCGGCGGCTACGCCGTGATGGAAGGCTCCGTGAACGCCATCGCCGTCGTCCCGGCGCGCAAGGGCTTCTACCTCGGCGAAACGCGCATCGACCGCGAGCGCGGCGAGCGCCGCCTCGGCGACCGCGACGCCATGCTCGCCGTCTCCGACCTCGTGTCGCCCAAGCTCGTTTCATGGCTGGGCCAGACCGTCACGGTCGAAAAGACCGGCCTTGCCGCCGTCAGGATCCCGTGCGACATTTCGATGCTGGAGGACGAAAACGCCGTCGCGAAATTCGTTTCCGACTTCTGCCGCGAGACCGCCAGGATCGACGGCATCGCGCGCTGCGTCCTCGACGGGCAGACGCCCGAAACCGCCACGTTCTACGTCTCCTACATCCGCGACCGGGTTCCCGAAGGCCCGCTGAACGCCATCCGCGCCCGCCACCCGGAACTGTTCCCGAAGGCGGAAGAAGAAGTCCTCTAACTCCGCACCACAGCCCGAAAAACCATGAAACTGCATTCACTCCTCTCCGCCGCCATTTGCGCCGCCGCCACAGCGGCGTCGGCCCAGACTGCGGATTTCGTGTCGCCGGCGTTTCCCGACGACACCCTGCGCCAGACGATCCAGGAGACGGTTGACCGCTTTCGCGAAGCGCTCGCCGCGTCGGACGTTCCGCGCGACGTCCCGCTCGCGCTCCTGCCGGTCGTGGGCGACCGCTCCGGCTACGCCCGCTCGCTCATGAAGGGCGCGATCACCGCCGCCGGGTGCCGCCTCGTGGTGGCCGACGAAGACCCGGCGTGGAGCCCGATCGTCGGCAAGGTCGAATGGGACGAGCGCAAGGGCGACATCCTCGACAAGGACACGATCCTCAAGTTCGGCGCGATCGAAAGCGCGCGCAACATGCTGCTTTCGGAAATCCGCGTCGCGCGGATCTCCGAAAGGGGCGTCCTCGTGGAAATCGACGCGCATGTCGTCGATGCCCGCACGGCCCGCCACCTCTGGGGCGGCGTGTTCTCGCGGCGCGGCTACGTCGGCGCGGACCTTCCCGCGAGGGCGACCGACCTGCCGCCCGCCGTCCGCAAGACGCTCCAGAACGAACTCCTCCAGAAGACCGTGGATTCGCTCAAGGCCAGCACCGCGCTGTCGCGCTATCCGCGCATCGCCTTCGTGCCGCTTACGGCGGACGAGGACGGCTACGCGACGGACATTCTGCGCGAGGCGTTCTCCAAGGCCGGGCTTTCGCTCGTGAATCTCGACGCCTCTTCGCCGTCCGAGGCGCGCGCCTTCCTGCGCGACAAGCCGGCGAACCAGGCCGACGCCTTCTTCTACGGCACCGTGCGCAAGCTCCTCGAAACTTCCGTCGAGGAAAAGCCGGACGGCGTCACCACGAACTACACGGTGGAGTGGAGCGTTTCGGTGGAGTCCGCCGGCGACCGCCTCCAGCCCTACGTCGCCACGATCCAGGCCACCGGCGCCGATTTCCACGCCTACGGCTGGTGGGACCGCGTCTGCCACCACCTGCCGTTCCTGCGCGGTCGCGGATGGGCGCTCGTCTGCATCGCCGTCGCGCTCGTCGTCGTCCTCGCGCTCATCCGCGCCAATTCCCGCGTCCGGTAGAAAACAGAGCCATGGAATCCGGTTTGCCGAAAAAGTGCTGTGTCTGCGGCAGGACGCTTCCCAATCGCTACGCCGTCGCCGGCCAGTGCGAGTCCGGCGATGGGTGCGCCGAGGTCTTCTGCGCCTTCCACTGGCACACCGGCAATCGCCTCTGTCCCGCCCACGGCTGGAAAATTTCCGGCAAAACCCAGAAACCCGAAAATCCCGAAATTACGGAATCCGCGATGGAAAACGCACGCCCCGCGCCGATCCCCGCGACCGTCCAGCTCACGGTCGAGCAGAAGAAGACCGCGGCCCGCGCCGCCCTCGACGCCATCGCCAGACTCGGCAGCGGCGTCGCCGGTCTCGTGAAGAAACTCGCCGGCGTCGAAGACCCGCAGGAGATGCTCGATTCGTTCTCCGCCGCGCTCGACGCCAACCGCGCCCGCCGCGCGCCGCTTTTGGCCCGCTACGAAGCGCTGTTCCGCGAAATCGCCGAAAAGAAGAAGGTGTGGCAGTCCGCCGCGACAGCCCGCAGGAAGATTCTTGAACTCGAGCTCAAGACGCTCCTTTCCGAATACAAGGGCCTCGAACGGCAACTCGCAGCGTTCTTCGAGAACGAACGGACGCTCGTGGCCGTCCGTACCCGCGTGGAGGAAATCGTCGCGCTCGAAATGCGGAAAAT
>JAFSUV010000163.1 GCA_017450425.1 Kiritimatiellia bacterium | reverse complement strand
TTCGGCATCGACCTGACGGCCGAACTCGCGCGGCGAGACCCGTCCGACCCCTTCCCGGTCATCGAAGTCGCGGCCGGCGCCGGGAAGGTCGCCGTCCTGCTCAAGCCGTGGAGCGCGGGATGGGAGCCGGGACGTCCGGAGCCGGAACGCCGCAAGGCGCTCGAAACGCTTACGCGCCTCGGCGCGTTCGAGCCGAACGTCTCCTCCTCGCACCCGTGCGTCTTCGCGACGCCCTACCGCGCCGCCGACGGGTCGATCCTCGTCTCCGTCATCAACATCACCTGCCTCGACCGGGAGGTCGAAATCGGACTGTCAAGGGCGCTGGCAGGGGACGAGGCGCCGATGGCGCTGGACACCGCGTCGGGGCGCGAAATCGATGCCGTCTGGCGCGACGGCCGATGGTTCGTCCGCGTCAACGTCGGCGCGCTTGACACCACAGTTCTCAAAGTGGCGCGCGCTGTCAGCCGCACAATGGAAAAATGAACACCTACCGCTTCATCCCCTTCAACATCTGGGGCGACTATTTCGGCAATCCGCCGCACGAGCGCGACACGCTCCAGAGCGCCGTCCTGCTGCGCCACGCCCCCGACATCGTCGCCTTGCAGGAAGTGACGCCGAACTTCTGGCGGAGCCGCCTCTTCCCGGCGCTGGAGGCCGGCGGCTACGAGGTCGTCCGCACCGACGAGCGCGACGCCATCCGGCGCGCCGGCGGGCGCGGCGACGAAGGCTTCGTCAACCATGTGCCGCTCCTCTACCGCAAGAACCGCCTGCGCTGCGTCGCGTGCGGCTACGACATCTTCCACCTGCGCCTTACCGACAACAAGGGCGTCACCTGGGCCGTTCTGGAGGACAAGTCCGACGGCCGCCGCCTCATCGCATTTTCCACGCACTTCTGGTACCAGGCCAACGGGCCGGAAAGCGAAACGATCCGCGAACTCAACGCCCGCCACTGCGTGGAACTGCTCGGCAGAGTCAAGGCGCTCTTCGGCGACCTGCCCGTCGTGGGCGGCGGCGACCTCAATTCCTTCGATCCGCGCACCAGCGCGTCCATCGCGCTCTTCGCCGCGCGCGGCTATCCGCTCGCCGCCGACATCGCGCCGAAGCGCAGCGAGTGCTGCTCCTGGCATGGCGATCCAAAGCGCGACGCGCAGGGCATCTACCGTGGCGCCCGCAAGGCCGAAAACGACACGCGGGACTTCTCCCTCGACCATATCCTAGTAGATTCCACAAAAGTGGAAGCCCTCGAGCACCGCGTCATCCTCGACCAGGACGCCCTCGACGCCTCCGACCACTCCCCCGTCATGCTCGACTTCCGCCTCCCGTAGCGGCCGCCAAGCTCGTCACGGTGCGCGGCGTGCAATGACGAAGTGCGAACGCACGTGATGCGGGTCTTCGGAGAACTCCAGTCCGCAGACGCCCGCCCCCCGCAAGAAAAACAACCGCGATGGGGGAATGGGGGCCTCGCGGTGGAAGATGCGTCAGCTCTGGGTGAAAAATCCGTGTGCGGGCGGCGCCACGGTTGAAACCGAAGCCGATTTGTCCTAGACTACTGCGCTTCAACGCACGGCGCACGTTTTTTCAGTGCCGTGGATTTCCGAGAGAAAGGCAAGAAAAATGGCTCTCCGCAAGAAAACCGAAACCGAAACGCCAGCAAGGCGCAAGAAAACCACCGTGGCCAAGGCTTCCGCCTCGGCGCGCAAACCCGCCACCGCTCCGGCGCCGAAGAAGTCGCGCATGGTGCTCACCGTCCAGGCCGATCCCGGCAGCACCGTGTTCCTCGCCGGGTCGTTCAACGCATGGAATCCCACCGGCACGAAAATGATCGACAAGGACGGCAACGGGCTCTATTCCGTGTCCGTCACGCTCGCTCCCGGAATCTACGAGTACAAGTTCGTGATCAACGGCGAGTGGACGCTCGATCCGGATCCCGACCGCGATTGGACGCAAAACGGGCTCGGCACGCTCAACAGCGTTCTGCGCGTGGGCTGAAGCGCGCACGCGGCTCATGCGGCGGCGCTGGCGAAAGGCATGGACATGGACGGCGAAACGGCAAATCGCGACTTTGCGGCGGAGAAATTCATCAAGCGTGACGAAATAGAGCGGTATCTCCGCCCCGGCTCGCGCGACTTCATCGACGACGACGCGATCCGCGGCGAACTTGCCGCGCACCGCCGCCCGGACGCCGCCCGCATACGCGACATTCTTCAAAAGTCGCTCGCGATCCAGACGCTGGACGGCGGCGAAGTCGCCGACCTTCTGGCCGTCGAAGACAAGGACCTCATTGCCGAAATGGCCCAGACGGCGTGGGATGTCAAGCACAAGGTTTACGACAACCGCGTCGTCACCTTCGCGCCGATGTACATCTCGAGCTACTGCATGAACCGCTGCCGCTATTGCGGGTTTTCGCTGGACAACCACCGGGAAAAGCGCCGCTGCCTCTCGATGGAGGAGGTGAAACGCGAGGCGGAGGCGATGATCCGGCTCGGCCACAAGCGGGTCATGGCGGTCTATGGCGAGCATCCCATGACGGGCGCCCGGTTTATCGCAGACTCGCTCGCGGCGATCTATTCGGCCGAGGTGGACGGCAAAAAGCCCGGTGCGAAGAACCGCGTGCGGCGCGTCAACGTAAACGCGGCTCCGATGTCGATAGACGACCTCAAGATCGTCCACGAAGCCGGCATCGGCACCTTTCAGGTGTTCCAGGAGACGTACGACCACCGCGTTTACGCCGAAATGCACCCCGCCGGCACGGTGAAGGGCGACTACGGGTGGCGCGTCACGTGCTTCCACCGGGCGTTCGACGCCGGCATAGACGACGTGGGCCTCGGCGTCCTTTTCGGCCTCCAGCCCGACTGGAAGTACGAGGTCGCCGCGATGTGCGCGCACGCCCGCGAGCTCGAGCGTTTCGTGGGCATCGGGCCGCACACTTTTTCGGTGCCGCGCATGCACGCCGCGTCCGGCTCCGACGTGGCGAACGCAAAGAGCACCTTCACCGACGACGATTTCTTCAAGGCGGTGCTCGTCCTGCGCCTTGCAGTGCCTTACACGGGGCTTATCGTGACGGCGCGCGAAACCAAGGAGCTGCGCGACCGGTGCCTCAGGATCGGCATTACGCAGATGGATGCCGGCACCCGCATCGACATCGGCGGCTACGCCGCCGGCAACGTCGGGCAGAAAATCGACGAGCAGCAGTTCATGCTTGGCGACAACCGCTCTCTCGAGCAGATGATCGTCGATCTCGCGCGTCAGGGCGTGATCACGAGTTTCTGCACGGCCGGCTACAGGTGCGGCCGCACCGGCGGCTGCATAATGGATGCGCTCAAAACCGGCAAGGAAGGCACGTTCTGCAAAATCAACGCGGTCTTGACCTATCGCGAATGGCTCGACGACTTCGCGTCCCCGGAGAGCATCGCCGCCTGCACGCCCGTGATCGAAGCGGAGCTCGCCCAGATCGCGGAGCAGTACCCGCTGTTCTATCCGCAGGTGAAGAAGCGCTACGACCGCATCTGCGCCGGCGAGCGCGACCTCTACTTCTAGGCCGGAGGCGATGTTCCCGCATCTCAAGACGCCGAAGGCGGAAATCGAAGCCAGGATTGCCGCCGCGACCGAAAGCGACGCGGTGGCGAGCGCCACGAAGGAGCGTCCCGGCTTTTTCGATCTCCTCAACCTGATATCCCCCGCCGCTTCGGGGTGCATGCCGCTCCTGCGCAGCAGGGCCGCGCAGGAGCGCCGCCGCTACTACGGGCGCACCGTTTCCGTTTACGCCCCGCTGTACATCGGCAACACCTGCGTCAATTCGTGCCGCTACTGCGACTTCAGGGTGCAGCACCAGGGTACGGCGCGAAAAGATCTCACGATGGACGAGATCCTCATGGAGGCGGCGGCGGTACGGGCGTCCGGCATCGATTCGCTGCTTGTCGTGGCCGGAGAAAACCCGCGCGTCAATTCGGTCGAGCACCTCGCCGAAGTCGGCCGGGAACTGAAAAAGCGCTTTTCGTACCTTGCGCTTGAAGTCGCTCCGCAGACCGAAGAGGGCTACAGAACGCTTTTCAAAGCCGGTTTCGAGGGTCTCACCTGCTTTCAGGAGACGTACGACGAGGAGCGGTACGGCTATTTTCACCCGGCAGGGCCGAAGAGCAACTACCGGTTCCGGCTGGAAACGCAATCGCGCGCCGGCAGGGCGGGCTTTAGGACGCTCGGCATCGCCTTCCTGCTCGGCCTCGTGCCGTGGCGGCTCGAGGCGGCGTCCCTCGCCGCGCACGCCCTGTGGCTCCAGAAGGAATGCTGGCGCTCGCGCATCCAGTTCGCCTTCCCGCGCTTTTGCCCGACGGAAGGCGGCTTCCAGCCGGAACATCCGGTATGCGACGGCGATCTGGAGCAGATGATGCTTGCCTTCAGAATCGTGTTTCCGCGGTGCTGCATGACAGTCTCCACGCGCGAAGCGCCCGCTTTCCGGGACGCGATCGTGCAGACGGCGGCGGACAACATGAGCGCCGGTTCGCGCGTGACGCCGGGCGGCTACGCGGTCGCCGCGGACGGCGATGTCGCCCAGTTCACCCTCACCGACAAGCGCCCGCCCGAGGAAGTCTTCGCCGCAATCCGGGCAAACGGGCAGGAAGTCGTGTTCAAAAACTGGGACAACCGGATAGGCGGTTGACTGTAGCCGCGTTTTTTGCTAACATGCCGCGCGTTTTCACGCACACGAAGAAAGAGAAGTCGTCATGAGCCAGCACAGCAGTCTCAAGGGTTCGAGCCAGATCGCAGTCCGTCGCAACGTCCTGAAGCGCCACGAGCGCATTGACTTGCTGATGAAGCGCGGCCAGTGGAAGAAGGGCGACCGCGGTTTCGGCCTTCCCAAGACCAAGCCCGAAGAGTAAGCGCCCTGAAACTCTTCGTAAAGCGTCTCCGCCCCGAAGCGCAGCTGCCGCGCTTCGCGCATGGCGACGATTCGGGGATGGATCTTGCGGCGTGCGTCGATGCGGTTTTGATGCCGGGCGAGCGCGCGGCGATCCCGCTCGGCGTGGCCTTTGCGCCGCCGCCCGGCACCGAGGTGCAGTTGCGCCCGCGGAGCGGCCTTGCGCTGAAGCACGGCATATCGATGGTCAACACCCCCGGCACGATCGACGAGGGGTATCGCGGGGAAGTCTGCGCAATATTGATCAACCAC
Organism: Kiritimatiellia bacterium; assembly: GCA_017450425.1. Classification (GTDB taxonomy): domain Bacteria; phylum Verrucomicrobiota; class Kiritimatiellia; order RFP12; family UBA3636; genus UBA3636. Next base: position 4,691 of record JAFSUV010000163.1, on the reverse strand, counting down.
GGGCAGGAGCCGTTCCGCATTGAAAAGGGGATGCGGGTGGCGCAGGCCGTCCTTGCGCCTGTAATTCGGCCCGAAATCGTCGAAGCCGCCGAATTGCCGCCGACGGGCCGGGATGCGGGCGGGTTCGGATCAACGGGCCTTCAATGAGCGAACGGATCGTTTTCGCGCTCGTTTCGTTCACTGCGCTGGTGCCCGCGATAATCCTGCACGAGGTGGCGCACGGGTATGTCGCGTATCTGTGCGGCGACAGCACCGCCAGAGACGAAGGCCGCCTTTCGCTGAACCCTCTCCGCCACGTGGATCCGTTCATGAGCGTGATCCTTCCGGCCTTTCTTGCGCTGTCGGGTTCGCGGGTTCTTTTTGGCGGCGCGAAGCCGGTTCCGATAAACCTCGGCCGGTGCCGCAATCCACTCCGGGCGTACTGGATGACCGCCGCCGCCGGGCCGCTTTGCAATCTCCTCCAGACGGCGGCTGGCGCGCTTTTTTTCGCCGCCACCGGATGGCTTGTTTCGGCGGCGCTTTCTTCGGACGAGCCATGGTCTTGGGTCGTGCGGCAAAGCGGGTTCGAATGGAGGGGTTTCGAGCCGGTGCGCGTTTTCCGGGTTCGGCCGTGGCTTGAATGGACCCAGGTGTGGCTCTATTGCTATTGCGCCACGAATGCGGCGCTCATGGTGTTCAATCTGATCCCGATCCCGCCGCTCGACGGTTCGCGCATCGTGACGGTGCTTCTCAGGGGCAACGCCCGGCGCACATACGCCAGTCTGGAGCGGTACGGTCTGCTGCTGGTCTTCGCCGTCCTTTACTTCCCCCAGACCGGGCGCGTTTTGAGCCGCCTCGTCGATGCCATGCTTTCGCTCCTCGGCGTGAAGGGCGTCTAATTGCGGCCGGAGACATGCGGAAACGCCCCCGCCGGAAAGGGTGTATATAATTGAAGCGCATGCACGACGCAGACGCGCCGCAAGGTCTTTCGTGCGACTTCCCGCCATGGCAAAAACTTGACAACTTCGCAGGCGCGGTTCATAATTGTCCCCATACGAACCGCGAAAGGAACCGCATCATGTCCACAGCCCTCACGCTCCACAACATAGACGACGAACTCTACGCCGCCGTGCGCGACTACGCCGCGAAGGCAAAGACGAGCCTCGGTGCCGCCTTTAAGACCCTCGCCCGCCGCGCCCTCGCCCTCCCGACAGAGGAGGAGCAGGCGCGCATCGACGCCGTCAATGCCCTGTTCGGACGAATTTCCCCCGAAGACGCCAGGCCTCTTTACGCGGCCCTTGACTGGCAGTCGAAGGTTGAGCCGGAGATGTGGAAATGAACAATCCCTATCTGCTGGACTCCAACATCGTCATTGACCACATTTCCGGCTTTCGGCGTCTTCCTGAAAAAGTCTCGAAATCCGGTGCGATGCTATTCAGCCAGGTCGCAATCGCCGAAGTCAAGACAGGGTTTGACGATACGAACCGAGGACGCAGGGACCGCGCCGCGCTCGAGGAGTTCCTCCGCCTCCCGAACGTGGTCGTGATCACGATCACCCCGGCCACGACCGACCTCTACGCCAAGGTGTTCCGCTCGCTCCGCGCCGCCGGGGCACCGATACCCGTGAACGACATCTGGCTCGCGGCCCAGGCGCTGGAGCACGGCGCCGTCGTCGTGTCCCGAGACAGCCACTTCGAGGCCGTGGCCAACCTCCGTGCGATTATCGTGGAGTGACATCCATCCGTCAGCCGCCGTGCCTTTCACGCGCGACATCCGCGAGTGCGACCTCGCTCCCGACCTCCTCGCGACGCTCCTCGCCAGGGCCTATCCCGGCCTCCACGATCTTGAAATCGACCTGGCCGCAGCCAGGCTTTTTCGCAAGAGGGTCGCCAGCGATGAATGACCCAGTCCCGTTCGAGCCGCCCCTTTCCGCGAAGGCCGTTTGCATTTTCAACTTGCCGGACGCCGGGGAGAATCGTGAAGAGCCGGGAAGAATCGAGGTGATTTCCTGTGCATGAGCTTCCAAATTTTTTGGGGACAAGCCAGACCTGGATCGCTGTCGTTTCCAAATCCCGATAGTGGTACAATCTGCGTCCTGCGGGCGCAAAGGTGCGCGCCGCAACGCGTTGCAACCGGAGACCCGCCGTGCACACCGTAGTCCAACACCCTCTTTTGCAACACCGCCTCACAATCCTCCGCGCGACGAAGACAGACCCGAAGCTCTTCCGGGAACTCGTCCACGAGATGACACGGCTTCTCGCCTTCGACGCCTTGCGCAACCTTCCCACGGTGCCGGTGTCGGTCCGTACGCCGATGGGCGACGCCGCGGGCGTGAAGATCGAAGGCCACATCGTGGTCGCCCCGATTCTGCGCGCCGGCATGGGAATGCTCGAGCCGATGCTCGAAATCCTCCCCTACGCCACCGCCGGCGTCATCGGCACGAAGCGCAACGAGGAGACGGCGGAGCCGATACCGTACTATCTCAATCTGCCCAAGCCGTTCCCGGATTCGTTCGTCGTGCTCGTCGATCCCATGCTCGCGACCGGCGGCAGCGCCTGCGACGCCATTTCGACGCTCAAGAAAAACGGCTTTTCCAAAATCGTCTTTCTCAACATCATATCCTGCCCCGAAGGCATCGCCCGGCTTGAAAAGGAGCATCCCGACGTGCCGGTGTTCACCGCATCGATCGACGAGCGCCTCAACGACCGCCACTACATCGTGCCCGGCCTTGGCGACGCCGGCGACCGTCTTTTCGGCACGCTTTGAGGCCGCGCGCCGACCGGCAAGCATCCGTTTCTCCGCTCTCCGCCATGAACCATCCTTCCATTGTCCTCGAAGGTTACCGCAACCTGCACTACGAAATTCGCGAAATCGTGGATTACGGCCACGCCCTGCAACGCATGGGGCGGCCGATCACGTGGGAAAACATCGGCGATCCGGTCGCGGCCGGCGAAAAGGTCGAGCCGTGGATCAAGGAAATCGTGGCGGATTTGGCGTCGAACAACGAAGCGTCGTTCGCCTACTGCCCAAGCCGCGGAGTGCTTTCGACCCGCGAATACCTTGCCGCCGAAGCGTCGGCCCGCGAGGGCGGCACGAAACTCGGGCCGGACGACATCCTCTTCCTCAACGGCATAGCGGACGGCGTCGATAAGGTTTACGACCTCATGAAAAAGGACGCGCGCGTGCTCATGCCGTCGCCGTCGTATCCGACGCACACTTCCAACGAGGGCAAGCGCGGCGACTATCCGCACCTGCAGTTCCAGCTCGACCCGGAGAAGGGGTGGCTGCCCGATCTCGAGGAAATCGAGAACAAGGTCAAATACAATCCCCAGGTCGTGGCCATCATGATCGTGAACCCGGACAACCCGACGGGCGCGGTCTATCCGGAGCAGACGCTTCGCGGAATCGTGGAAATCGCGCGCAGGTACGGCCTGTTCGTGATTTGCGACGAAACCTACGCCAACATCGTCTTCAACGGCGCCTCGACGAAGCTTCTCTCGCAGGTCGTCGGCGACGACGTGCCGGGCCTTGCGCTGCGCAGCATGTCGAAGGACGTGCCGTGGCCCGGCTCGCGGTGCGGCTGGATCGAGATGCTCAACCGCAAGGTGTCGCCGGCCTTTTCGGAGTATTGCGACGCGCTCGTGAAGAGCAAAATGATGGAGGTGTGCTCCACCACGCTGCCGCAGCTGGCGTTGCCGCTCATTTACGGCGACAAGCGGTTCGCCGCCCTGAAGGAGCGCCGCGCCAAGATGTTCGAGGCGCGCGCAAATCAGGTCTATGAATATTTCCGCACCGTGCCGGGCGTGATCGCCCGTCCGGTTTGCGGCGCCCTCTACTATTCCGTCACTTTCCGCGACGGCGTGTTGCGGCCCGATGCGGTGCTGCCGGTGGAAGACCCCCGAATCCGCGCATTCGTCGAAAAGCGCTGCGAAGGCGTGGCCCTGGACAAGCGTTTCGTCCAGTACATGATGGCGTCCGAGGGCGTGTGCGTGACGCCGCTCACCGGCTTCCACACCGAGCTGAACGGCTTCCGGATCACGCTGCTCAATCCGGACGACGCGGCGCGCACCAAAACCATGGAGCGCATCGGCGCCTCCATCCGCCGCTACATCGGCGCGTAGCGCGAAAACGGGCGCCGCCGCGCGGAAGCGCGGCGGCGCGATGCCGCTTCCTTGCGGCGGGGCGAGCGCGAGGCGCGCTACTTCTTCGCGGCCACGGCTTCGCGGAACAGCGCGACGAAGTCGTCCAGCGCCATTGCGCCCTTGTCGCCGTCCCTCGCGCGGACCGACACCATGCCGCTTTCGGCCTCCTTTTTGCCGATCACGAGCATGAACGGGATCTTTTCGGCCTGTGCGCGGCGTATTTTTGCGCCGAGCTTGTCCGCCTTTTCGTCGATATCGACCCTGGCGCCGCAATCGAGGAGTTTTCCGGCAACGCTCCGGGCGACCTCGATCTGGGCGTCCGCGATCGGGATGACGCGCACCTGCTCCGGCGCAAGCCACACGGGAAATGCGCCGGCGTACTGCTCGATGAGGATGCCGAGGAAGCGCTCGAGCGACCCGAGCACCGCGCGGTGCAGCATCACGGGGTGGTGCTTCTGGTTGTCCGGGCCGATGTACTGCGCGTTGAGGCGCTCGGCGCTCGGAAGCTGGTAGTCGAGCTGGATCGTGCCGCACTGCCACGGGCGGCCCAGGGCGTCAACGAGCGTGAAC
>JAFSUV010000162.1 GCA_017450425.1 Kiritimatiellia bacterium | reverse complement strand
CCGCCGCCATCGCCGCCGCCGGAACCGGCGACGCCGGGGCGGAAAACCGGGAGCTCCTGCGCCGCGTTTCGCTCGTGGAGCAGCTTCTCGAAGAAGGCGCACCGGCCGAAGCGCTCCGCGAGGCAAGACTTCTGCGCGACGAACCCTTCTGGCGCGACGGCGCACTCGCGCCGATCGAGGGGAAACTGCGGCTGGCCGCGGCCGCCGCGCAGCGCCGCGACCCGGCGCGGCCGGCGCAACCCGGATCGGGAAAATCCGCAGGGTCGCGCCTTGCCCGCGCCGTGGTGGCGTTTTACCGGTTCGCCGTCAGCCCGGCGATCGGGCAGCGCTGCTCGCTCACGCCGAGCTGCTCGCAGTATTTCCTCGAAGCGTCGCGCAAACACGGGCTTCTCGGCATCCCGATGATAACCGACCGGTTCGTGCGCGAACCCGTGGTATCCGCCCCGGACAGGCCGTTGGTGCGCGACGGCGCGGGGCGCTGGCGCCACCCCGACCCCGTGGAAGACCACGACTGGTGGTTTGAAAAATGAAAAGACTTTCTTCCCCGAAAACACTTCATGCGGCGATCGCCGCGGCCGCCGTCGCGCTCTTCGCCGCGCCCGCGCACTGTTTTTCAGGCGGATCTTCCGTTTCCGCCCTGGAGCGCCATTTCGCCGAAATAGAGGAAATGCTCGCCGCCGGCGACGGCCCGGCGGCGGCGCTTGAATACCGGAGACTTGCGACGAAGTCGGACGACCCCGCCTTCCGCGCCTCCCTGCACGTCCTTGCCGCCGACGCCTACCTCTCGGCCAAAAACGCGGACAGGGCGTCCCGCATGCTCGATCTCGGCGCGGACGACGCGGACGGCGACACCGCCGCTGCCGCCTTCCTGCGCCTCAAAGCCGCCGAAACGCGCGGCGAATGGATCTCCGCCGCGCTTTACGCGGAAACGCTGCGCGACATGGCGGAAACCGCCGGAGACGCCGCGACGGCCCGCTACGCATCCGGCGCACAGGCGGCGGACGCCCTGCTCGCCGGCGAAATCGGCGAAGCGCGCGCGGCGGTCGCCCGGATGCCGGAAAAACTCGCCGTCGTCGAACGATACGCCGCGCGGCGGGACAAATCGCCGCGTCTCGGCGGCATTCTCGGCCTCGTCCCCGGCCTCGGATACGCCTACAGCGGCGAATGGGGCAACATGGTGCGGTCGATGATCCTCAACGGCCTGTTCGGCTGGGCGATGTACGAATGCGCCGCCAACGACGAATGGGGACTCTTCGCCGTTTCTTCATTTTTCGAACTTACATGGTATACGGGCAGCATCTACGGCGGCATCGATGCCGCGCATCGCCACAACCGCGAACGGCTCGAAAACGCCGCTGCGGCATTGCGCGAGCGGCCGGAGCCGTCGGTTCGCCGCACGGGCGCGATACCGGCCGTTAGCGTCGAATTGGCGTTTTAGCCCTCTTTTTTTCAACCGACAACCCGACAAATCCCCAAAAGTCATGGAAACGAACACCCATAGCCGCGCTTCCTGGTCCGGCCAGATCGCATTCATCCTAGCCGCAGCCGCGTCGGCGATCGGCCTCGGCAACCTCTGGCGCTTTCCGTATCTCGCCGCCCAGTACGGCGGCGGCACGTTCATCGTCGTGTATCTCGCGCTTGTCGTCACGCTCGGCTTCACGCTCATGGTGACGGAGATTTCCATCGGCCGCATGACGCAGCAGAGCCAGCTCACCGCGTATTCAAAGCTGCACCGCGGCTTCGGCCCGCTCGGGCTTCTGTCCACGATCATACCGGTCGTCATCGTGCCCTACTACTGCGTGATCGGCGGATGGGTGCTGAAATATTTCTGGACGTACCTGCAGATGGCCCTCAAACCCGGCCTCGACCCCATCGCCGATTCGGGCTCGTTCTTCGGCTCGTTCATCGGATCGCCTTTCGCGCCGTTCGGCTACGGGCTCCTTTTCATCGTCGCGTGCGCGCGCGTGATCGCGCTCGGCGTGAAGCACGGCATCGAAAAGTCGAACCTCGTCCTGATGCCGATGCTCCTCGTCATGGCCGTCGGCATCGCCGTTTACGTCATGACCCTCCCCGGCACCGGCGCCGGCATCAAGTACTATCTCGTGCCCAACATGGACGCCCTTCGCGGCTCCGACGGCGCGTTTTCCGTGGCGCAGCTGGCCAAGACCGTGCTCGGCGCGATGGGGCAGATGTTCTACTCCCTCTCGCTCGCGATGGGCATCATGATCACGTACGGCTCCTACATGCGCAAGAGCGACTCCATCGAGACTTCGGTGCGCCGCATCGAGGTGTTCGACACCGTGATCGCGATCATCGCCGGCATGATGATCATCCCGGTCGTGTACGCCTTTGCCGTGAAGAACGGCACGCCGATACACGATGCGATGAACGCCGGCCCGGGGCTCATGTTCGTCACGCTGCCGAAGGTCTTCGCCGATTTCGGGCGCACCGGCGCGCTCGTGGGAGCGGTGTTCTTCCTTCTCGTCGCCTTCGCGGCGCTCACCTCCGCGATCTCGCTCTACGAAGCGTGCGTGGCGTCGGTTTGCGATCTGCTCGGCATGAAGCGGCGCAACGCCACGTTTTTCATGTTCTTCGTCATCTCCTTCCTTGCGGTCTTCAGCGCGCTCGGATTCGGCGTGTGGGGGCACCTCACGCCGTTCGGCATGGACTTCCTCACGTTCTTCGACTTCGTGACGAACGCGGTTCTGATGCCGGTCGTGGCGATCGTCACGTGCATATTCGTCGGGTGGGTCATCGGCACGGAGAAGATCGAGCAGGAGGTGCTCAACGGCGAAACGCGCTTCGCCGCGCGCGGGCTTTACCGCGTCATGGTTAAATACGTCGCTCCGGTTCTCATCGCCGCCGTGCTCGTGTCCGAAATCTGCCGCGCTCTCGGCCTCTTCGGCTGGAAGATCTGACGCGCAGATGAAGGACTACGACGAATCCGCCATCAAGCATCTGGAGGGGCTGGAGCACATCCGGCTCCGGTCCGGCATGTACATCGGCCGCGAGGGCGACGGCTCGGACTACATGGATGGCATCTACATCCTCCTCAAGGAGGTGTTCGACAACGCCATCGACGAGTTCATCTCCGGCTTCGGCCGCAAGGTCGAGCTTTCGGTCGATGAAAAATCCGCCTCGTGCCGCGACTACGGGCGCGGCATCCCGCTCGGCAAGCTCAAGGACTGCGTGAGCGAGCTCAACACCGGCGGCAAGTTCAACACCGACGTCTTCCAGTTCTCGGTCGGCATGAACGGCGTCGGCACCAAGGCCGTGAACGCCCTCTCCTCCAAGTTCCTCGCCCGCTCGGTGCGCGACGGCAAGTTCGCGCAGGTGGAGTTCGAGAAGGGAGTCCTCGTCAAGGAGACTTCCGGCGCGACCGACGAGCGCAACGGCACCTTCGTTTCGTTCACGCCGGACGAGACGATTTTCAAGGGCTACGCCTTCCGCAAGGATTTCGTCGAGCGCCGCGTGAGGTTCTCCTCATACCTCAATCCCGGCCTTTCGATACACCTCAACGGCCAGATTTTCCGCGCGGACAACGGCCTCTTGGACCTTCTCGCGGACGAAGCGCAGTTCGAGAAGATCTACAAGCCGATCCACCACCGCGAAAAGGATCTGGAGCTGTGCTTCACGCACACGAACCGCTTCGGCGAGGACTACTTCTCGTTCGTGAACGGCCAGTTCACCGGCGACGGCGGGACGCACCTCGCGGCATTCCGCGAAGGCGTCGCGCGCGGCGTCAACGAATTCAACCCGAAGGTGAAGTTCGACCCGGACGACGTGCGCGAGGGCATCGTCGGCGCAGTCGCGGTGCGGATGCAGGAGCCGAAGTTCGAGTCGCAGACCAAGAACAAACTCGTGAGCATCGAGGCGCGCGACCTCGTGCCGCGCATCAAGCAGATCGTCGTCGAAGAGCTCAACCGCAACCCGGAGGCGGCGCGGCGGCTTTTCGAGAAAATCGAGGAAACGCAGAAACTGCGCAAGGAACTGGCGTCGGTCAAAAAGGCCGCGCGCGAGCGCAGCAAGAGCGTCTCCATCCGCATCCCGCAGCTGCGCGACTGCAAGCAGCACTACGACGCCAAGCGCGGCAAGGGTCTCGG
>JAFSUV010000161.1 GCA_017450425.1 Kiritimatiellia bacterium | reverse complement strand
GAAAGAACCAGTCCGGCTGCGGCGGCGAGAGACACCGAAAAAACGCGAGTGTCGCAGAAAGCGGATTTCAGCCACTTTGCTCCGGCAAACGCGGCAAGCAGCGCGGCGGCGCCGAGCGCGAACTCGATCACCGTCGCCTTCGCGGGCGGTGCGCGCTCGCCGCACCAGGGGCAGGCGCACAACTCCGGAACGCCCGGCCTGCCGCATGCGCCGCAAAATGCGGTGCGAAGGAGAAGGCGGACGGGCGCGGGGCGCATCACGGCGCAATGCCCCAGACGCCCCGCAAAAACTCTAGGGCGCGGGAAATGTCCTGCGCGGGGAGTCCGGCCGCCGGTTCAAGGACGAGCGGGACGTCTTTTTCGACGAACGGCGAAAGCATGGAGAAATCGACAAGTCCGCCGGGCGGCATCGCATGGTCTTGAAGCGGCGGCATGACGTCGTGGACGTGGAAGCCGCCGATGCGGGAAGCCATGCGGCGCACGAGTCCGGCGTGGTGGACGAGTCCCAGCTCGTGGCGTATCTGGCCGTGTCCGATGTCGTGCCAGCAGGCGAGCGGAGCGCCGTCGAAGATGCGCAGAAGCGTTTCCATCTCCGCCTCGTTCGGCACGGCATCGCCGGACGGAAGGTTTTCGAGGCACAGCACCACGCCGATTTCCTCCAGTTGCGGAAGAAGCGTCTCGAGCGATTCCACGAGCGTGTCCATCGCCTCGTGCGACTTTTTGAACCGCCGCTCCTGAAACCGCGCCAAGCGCCTGGCGTAGGCCGGAGTCGCGCGCTTGCCGCGCCTAACCATGTCGGAAAGCCTGTTCGCGGCCCGGAACACCGGCGCCCTTCCGGCGTGGAGCACCAGCTTGCGGGCGCCCATGCGCGCCGCGAATCTTGCCGAAGAGAGAACCGCTTCGATTCCGTGGCGGTAGCCGTTCAGGTCGTCCGCGTCGCAGATGGAGAACGGCTCCGGGCCGAAACGCCCGCCGGGAACGGGATTCGGGCAGAACGCATGGACGGAGCACACGCGGAATTCGCCGCTCTTGACGCGCTTTTCGACGGCATCCGCCTGGCCGAACGACAAGGCGTAGCCCAGCTCCACGGTGTCGAAACCGAGGGCGGCGATCTCGTCGAGCATGGCGTCGCCGCTTTCGTGCAAATGGGAGTTCCAGTTTGTCGAAATCGCGATTCTCATTTCAGACGGCTCCCGCCGGCGCACGCCGCGTTTTCCTCCAGGCCGCCTCGAAGACGCGCTTTCCCTGCGAGATGAACTTGCGCTCGAAGTCCGTTTTTTCGGCGTCGGATCTGCTCTCCGGCGCTGTCGGCTCGAAACCCGGCGCATTGGCCATGGTTTCCAGAATCTGCCCGAAATAGGGTTCGTCGTCCGTCGCGGCGTTGACAACGCCGCCGGGCGCAAGCACTTTGTGCAGAAGCGCGGCGTTGGAGAGGCGGAAGAAGCGGTTCCGGGCGTGGCGGTCCTTTGGCCAGGGGTCGGGAAACAGCACGAACGCCGCAGCAACCGAAGACTGCGGGATGCAATATTCGAGAACCCACCGCATTTCGGCGCGCAGGAGCGCAAGGTTGCGGATGCCGGCGATCCTCGCGGCGACGTCGGAGCGCGCGACCCGGGCCGCTTCCTGCTCTATCGCAAGCACCCGCCGCTCCGGATGCAGCGCGGCGCGGGCGCGCGAAAACGATCCGTATCCGGCGCCTATGTCAAGATCGACCGGTGCGCCGCGCGCCGCCGCTTCCGCGAAAAACCGCCGCAGCGGGCAGTCTTCCGGCTCCGGACACGCCGGAAGCGGGCTTTCGTGCTTTTCAAGCCGGATCCGCATCGGCACCGCGGGGTTGAGTATCGGACACGAACCGCACGACAGCTCCAACGAGGGCGGGAGTGACGGATCGCGCTGGCGCTCAAGCGCGCGGGCTATGTTGCGGTCGCGTGGCATCGGCCGCTAGTTTCCGGGCTGCGGCGGCGCTTCGTCCTCGGCGGGGACGTCGAGGGAATACAGATAGCGCCGGATCTTCAGGGTGTTGGTCTTGCGGAGCGGATCGAAGCGCACCTGGATGCGGCGCGGGTGCTTGTAGGCGGAGAGCTGTTTCATCGCGGCGCGGACCTCGCGCACGCACATGGCGCGGATTTCGTCGTCCGACATCGGCGACGCCGACGCCGCATCGCTCTTGTTGCGCTCCTCGGCGATTTTATCCAAGTCCGCCACCACGATGGCGCCCACGTGCTCGCCTTTTTTCTCTCCCGGCATGTGGTAGCCGAGGACGATCGATTCAAGGATGTGCGGGCAGGCGTTGATTGCGATTTCGACCTCTTCCGGGTAGATGTTTTTGCCTTCCCGGTTCACAATGAGGCTTTTCTTGCGCCCGGTTATCGTGACAAAGCCGTCCGAATCCATCGTGCCCAGGTCGCCGGTCATGAACCATCCGTCGGCGTCGAAGCATTCGGCGGTGGCCGCTTCGTTGCGGAAATAGCCTTTCATCACGGACGGCCCCCGCACTTCGATTTCGCCGACGCCGTCGGAGTTCGGATCCGCGATGCGAAGTTCGTGCCCCGGAAGCGCCTTGCCGACGGAATCGAACCGGATGTCGTCCTGCGGCGAAAGGGCCGATATCGGCGCGGTTTCCGTAAGGCCGTACCCCTGGAGCGATTTCACGCCGAACCGGGACCACTGGCGCAGCACGTCCGGATCGGCGGCGGCGCCGCCCACGATGAGGATGCGCAGCCGCCCGCCCAGCTGCGCGATTATCCTGCGCCCGACCACGCGGGAGAGGCCGAGCGACATCAAAGTGCGCGCCGCAGCGCTCTTGCCGACCTTCTTCATGATGGAGGCGAGCATCTTTTCGGCCAGCAGCGGCACCGCGAGAAGCACCGTCGGACTCGTTTCCTTCATGTTTTCCGGGATCGTCCTGAGGTTTTCCACGATCGACACTTCGCACCGGGCGGCGAGCGGAACCAGGAAGTTCGCGGTGAACGCAAAGGCATGGTGCAGCGGCAGAACCAGCAGGAAGTTGTCGTCCTTGCGCACGGTGAAATATTCGAGCGCCGAAAGCTGCGCGAGGAAGTTGGCGTGCGTCAGCATCGCGCCCTTGGAGCGGCCGGTCGTGCCCGACGTGTAGATGATCGACGCCACGTCGCTCTCGTCCGCCACGTTCCGCTCGAAGTAGGATTCCGGCCCGTCCGCGCCGTCCGCCGCGCTTTCGAGCGCCCGGTCGGCGTCGTAGATGCGGATCGACCCGTCTTTGCGATCCACGGCGACGACGCCGTCGAACAGCACCACCGAGCGCAGGAACCGCATCGTGCCCATGATGTCGTGCAGGAGCGTCCAGGTGCGGCCGGAGCCGAAAATGGCCACCGCTTCGGAATCGCGCAGGATGTGCGACACTTCGTGCGGCTGCAGCTTGGCGTCTATCGGCACCGCCGTGACGCCGCAGGAGACGATGCCGAGGTACGTTGACATCCACTCCGGGCGGTTTTCCATCATGAGCGCGACCCGGTCGCCCTTCTTGACGCCGAGCCGCGAAAGCACCGCAGCCGTCCTCCGCGCCAGACTGTAGATGTCGCCGAAAGTCAGCGACTTCCATTCATGGTCGGATTTCGCGCGTACAAAAACGTCGTCGCCGGATTTTGCGGCGGCGTCGATCAGCAAAGTTCTTATCGTGGGCATGTCGGTGTGTCGGGCATTGTTGGGTTGCAGACATTCAAAATTATGGCACGGAAATTTGAATCGTGCAATCGCGTTTTTTCAAGCGCCTTTGTCCGCTTTTCGGCGTGCCGTTTCCGCCGTGTTTTCAGTTTCGTTCACGCAGAGGCGGAACGGAGAAAACCGGGCTTCAGCCGAGGAAGCGGATTTCGCGCTCCAGGGCGATGCCCGAACGGTTTAGGACTCTGTCGCGAACGAGTTCGACGAGCGCGGCGACGTCGGAAGCCGTGGCGGACGGTCCGGCGGCGATTATGTTGGCGTGGAAATCCGTGACGCGGGCGTCGCCGACGCTCATCGATTTGCAGCCGGCGGCGTCGGCGAGCGCACCGGCCGGCGGAGCGGGCGGGGCGGGGTTTTTGAAAACGCTTCCGCACGTGCGCAATCCCGACAAGTTCGTCCGCGCCTTTTTGAATCCGTCGATCGCCGCCGCGACTTCGCCCGGCGTCGTTTTCCTAAGCGCGATGCGAATCGACAGCGCCACATGCTCCGCGAGGCCTGGGCACGCACGGTAGCCGGCGCCGAGGTCGGCGCGGGAGAGCCGCACCGTCTTGCCGTCCGGGAGCCGGATGCACGAGGCCGATTCCACGACATCGCAAAAACTCCCGGCTTTCACACCGGCGTTCATCGCGAGCCATCCGCCCGCGAGCCCCGGTATCCCGGCCATGCATTCGAGGCCGGAGAGTCCGAACGCCTTGCAGTAGGCGAGAAGCACGGTGCCCGGCGTCGCGGCGCCGACTTCCAGCATCGCGCGATCGCCGTTTTCCCGGCCGCTCGTGTCGGCGAGCGGGGAAATGTACGAAAACGCCTGGCGCGAAAGTTTGAGCGCCAAGCCGCGAAATCCGGTCGGCACCACAAACGTATTGGTGCCGGCACCGACCACGGCGATGTGCAGGTTGCGCTCCCGCGCTTCGGCGCAGACGCCGCGTATTTCCTCTTCGCTCGACACTTCCTTTAGGTGCGGAACCGGAGCCAACGTGCCGAAGGCGCTGATGCCCGGCGAGGGGTCGTCGCTTTCGCCGGGACGGACGGAGCAAAGCGCGGGGCAGATCGAAACGATATCGCCGGCGCCGATCACGAGTACGAGATCCCCGCGGCGTATTTCGGACGCGAGAAAATCGCGCGCAGCTTCTTTCGACGGCGCAAGGATCGGCGCATCGACGCCTCCGCCGCGCCGGAACGCTGCGTATAGATCAGCGGAGGAGCCGCCGGGAAGCGGAGGCTCAGACGCGGCGTAAACCGGGCACAGGACCAGTTTGTCAACGCCCGCAAACGCCGGCGGGAAGTCGGCGAGGAATGTTTTCGTCCGCGTGTAGCGGTGCGGCTGGAACACGGCAAGGAGCCGGCGCGGCTTCATGGACAGCGCGGTTTCGACCAGCGCCTTTATTTCGACCGGATGGTGCGAATAGTCGGAAACCACGGTAAAGCCGTCTGGACGCCCGACCCGCTCGAAACGCCGGTCGGGGAGCGCCGCGGATTCTCCGAGGATCGCGGCCGCGACCTGCGGCTCGACTCCCGCGATCGCCGCCGCCGCAATCGCCGCCGCCGCGTTGAGCGCGTTGTGCCGGCCGGGAACCTTCAGCGACACCGCGATCCGCTCGCGCGCGCTTCCGGCGGCGCCGACCGGGGGCAAAAGGTCGAAACCGGTCGTGCAATCAGGCCCGGCGCGCCAGTTTTCCAGCCGCCAGTCGGCATCGGGGGAAAAACCGAAAGACGTTTTCCGCGCTTTCGTGTGCGCTTTTTCCGCCAGTGCGGCGGCGCGCGGATGGTCTGCGCAATAGATTATCGCGCCGCTTGTCTTGCCGAAGGCGCCGGAAAAAACGCGCTCGAAAGATTCGACGTCGGGAAAACGGTCGGCGTGGTCCAGATCCACGTTCGTGACAACCGTCACGAACGGCGAATACTCGGCGAGCGTGCCGTCCGATTCGTCCGCTTCGGCCACGAGCACACTCTCCTCGCCGCGCTCCGCCCCGGCCGGCGCGCCGGCGACTGCGGCGCAGTCGCCGG
>JAFSUV010000160.1 GCA_017450425.1 Kiritimatiellia bacterium | reverse complement strand
GTCGCCCCGCCGCCGCCGGGCATCATCCCGAAGGCGCGGAGGAATGCGCCGTGCGCCGCGACCCTGTACTGCGGGAAATGCCGCCGCCGCCGCTGCCGAAACGCCGCCCGTCCCCGTGGTCGTGACCGGGACCCGCCGAACACGCATTTTCCGCTTTCGATTCCAATGGAAAACCAGCAACTTCCCAAAACGCTTGGTCTCGCCGACGTGTTCTGCATATCGGTCGGGGCGATGATATCGGCCGGGATCTTCCTGCTGCCAGGCCGTGTTTTCGAGCACGTAGGGCCATCGTCGATCGTGTCGTACGCCTTCGGAGGCGTCGTCGCCACGGCCGGCATCCTGGCGGTGCTCGAACTCGCCACGGCCATGCCGCGCGCCGGCGGAATCTACTATTTCGCGACCCGCAGCCTGGGGCCGCTCGCCGGAACGATGTCCGGTGTGCTCAACTGGTCGGCGCTCGCGCTGAAGGGCGCGTTCGCGATATTCGGCACCGCGCAGATCGCGCACTCGTTCGTCCCGGCGCTCCCGGTGCCGATGTGCGGCGTCGCGCTTACCGCGGCCTTTCTGCTCGTCAACCTGCTCAGCACCGCCGCCGCCGCGAAAATGCAGCGCATCCTTGTTGCGGTGCTGCTCCTCGTGATGGCGCTGTATGTGGTTTTCGGCGCCGACAAGATCGAAGCCGCCAGGTTCGTGCCGTTTCTGCCGGAAGGCAAAAAGGTCGGCGCGGTTTTCGCCGAGGCGGGCTTCCTCTTCGTTTCGTTCGGCGGCCTTCTCGGCGTGATAAGCGTGGCGGAGGAAGTCCGCAACCCGCGCAAAAGCATCCCGGTCGGGATATTGGCCGGACTTGCGGTGGTGACGACCCTCTACGCGCTGGCGATGGCCGTCACGGTCGGCGCGGTGGATCCCGAGACGCTGCGGCTGTCGGCTTCGCCGCTCGCCGACGCGGCCCGGATGCACTACGGGCGGGCGGGCTTCGCGATCCTCACGGCCGGAGCGCTCCTCGCCTTCGTCACGACCGGCAACGCCGGTCTCATGGGCGCGGCCAGATACCCCGTGGCGCTCGCCCGCGACCGCTACGCGCCCGCGGTGTTCGCCAGGACCGCAGGGCGGCGGCGCGTGCCGGTGCCGGCGCTTGTGCTGACGGGCGGGACCGTCGCCGCCGTCCAATTCCTCGACCTCGCGACGATCGTGAAAGTGGCCTCGACCGTCGTGATGCTCTCCTACATCCTCACCAACCTCTCCGTCGTCATTCTCCGGGAGAGCGGGGTGATGAACTACAGGCCGAGTTTCAGGACGCCTTTCTACCCGGCGCTGCCGCTCTGCTGCGCGCTTGCGTTTTCGTTCCTCGTGAAGGAGCAGGGCAGCATGCCGGCGGTGTGCGCCCTTGTCTTCGCGAGCCTCGTGCTCTACATGTGCTACGGGCTGATGGTCAAGCGCGAATCGGCGCTGAAGCGCCTCGTGGGAAGGCTCGCCAGGAGCGAAATCGAAGCGCCGGCGCTCGAGGCGGAACTGAGGGAAGTCGTGCGCTCGCGCGACGGCATGGTGGAAGACTCGTTCGACCGCGCCGTGGAGACGGCGCCGGCGTTCATCCTGCCGGGCGAATCCACGATGCGCGAACTCTTCGCGGAGGCGGCGACCGCCGCCGCCGCGGCGCTCGGCTGCTCCGGCGAAGAACTTCGCGAGCGCCTCATCGCCCGCGAACGGGCTTCCGGCACGGTGATAGCGCCCGGCGTCGCCGTCCCGCACATGATTCTGCGCGGCAAGACGGACAAGTTCATCGTGGTCCTTGCGAAGAGCGAAGACGGCGTCTCTTTCACGGACGAGGACGACGCCCCGACCGTGCGCACCGCGGTTTTCGTCTTCGCCTCCGAAGACCGCCGCAACGACCACCTCCGGGCGCTCGCCATGGTGGCGCAGACCATCATGGCGCGCCGTTTCGAGGCCCGGTGGGCGCGTGCGCGCACTCCGCAGCAGCTGCGCGACATCTTCCTGCTGGCGCGCCGCACGAGGGATCCGAAATGAAGCGCGACGACGGAAAAACCGCGGTTTTCGACGCCCGGTGGATCAAGCGCGAGCCGTCCGGGATAGGCGTTTACGCCGAGGCGCTCGCCACGCGGCTGCCGCGTCTTCTGCCGGACTGGAAATTCGTGTTTCTCCTGCGCTCCGACGCCTCGGACGCGCTTGAAAGCCGCCTCGCCGCCGCCGCCGCTCCCGGCGGCGGCGGGATCGTGCGCTGCCGGAAAGGGCCGCTTTCCCCGTCTGGCGCAATCGCGCTCGCGCGGTTTCTCCGCCGCAGCCGCGCCGCCGTTTACCACACGCCGAATTTCATGATCCCGACGTTCGGCCTTTTCGGCTGGAGCGGGCGCATATTCGCGACGATTCACGACTTGATACCGCTCGTCGTCCCGGACTACGCCCCGCACTCGCGCACGTCGCGCATGAAGGGCGCGTACAAGCGCTGTCTGCGATCGACGGCTCTCGCGGCCGACACGCTTTTCACGGTGAGCGAAACGTCCAGGCGCGACATCGTGCGCGAATTGTCGCTCCCCGAAAAGGCGGCGAAGCGGGTTGTCGCCGTCCACAACGGCGTCGCGGCCGGGTTTTTCGCCGCAGGGCTTGCGCCGGGGAAAAAGGCGCGCGCCGGCGGGGACGAGCGCGTCCTGCTGTACGTGGGGCGGCGCGACCCGTACAAAAACGTGCCGCTTCTCGTCGAGGCGTTTGCGGCGCTGCGGGCCCGCGCGCCGTGGCCGGTGCGGCTCGTCCTCGCGGGATCGCCCGACCCCCGGTACCGCGAGCCGGAAGAACTGGCCAGGGCGCTGGGCGTCGCGGATGCGGTGTCGAGTACCGGCCCGCTGGGCGGCGACGACCTCGTGGCGCTTTACCGCTCCGCCGACCTGCTCGTGCACCCGTCGCGCTACGAAGGGTTCGGGCTTCAGATCGCCGAAGCGTTTGCGAGCGGCCTGCCCGTAGTCTGCAGCGACGGCGGTTCGATCCCCGAAATCGCCGGCGACGCGGCTCGCATCGTGCCGCTGCCCGCCGATGCCGCGACTTGGGCCCGCGCCATCCTCGACACGCTCGAAGACGAAGCCGCGCTCGCCGCCTTGCGCAAGGCGGGCCTCGCGCGCGCCCCGCTCTTCTCCTGGGATCGCGCCGCCGCCGCAATCGCGCAGGAGTACCTCTCCCCGGCACAGGATCGCTGAGGCCAGCGGGCTTATCCCCCCCCCCCCTTTGTGTGACAAAAATGAAAACACGGCTGAAATGCAAGCCTGCCGCGTACGCCGCCATCGCCTGAAAAACGGGGGGGACAAGGGTGCGGCCAAAAACGCGCTTGACGCAAATCGGCGGTTGTGACACAATCGGTTGCGGTTGCGGCTTGCGCCACATTCCGGCGCTGCACCGCAACCCGGAAAACCTCTCAAGAAACCTAAAAATCAACAAAATGAAAAACAAAACATCACTCTCGGCGTTCACGCTCATCGAGCTTCTGATCGTCATCGCAATCATCGGTATCCTCGCCACGCTCATGTTCCCGGCCATCCAGGGCGCGATGAACCAGGCGCAGGGCGTCCGCGTCGGCAACAACGGCCGCTCCATCGTCCAGGCCATCGTCTCGGCCAACATCGAGCGCGAGTCGCAGTCCCTCAGCTCGGTGTGGCCGACGTACAATAACGCCTCCTCCAGGTTCAAAAATTCCTCCAACAAGTACTTCCAGCAGCTCCTCGAGCAGGAGATCCTCGACGGCATCTCGCTCTCCACGCTCGTGGGCGGCGGCGTCGAAGCGGCGAAGGACGTCGATTCGCTCGGAGACAGCTCCGGCAACATCTGGAACTGCCTCGCCGGCATCGAGAGCTGCGACGACGCGATTCCGTTCCTCTGGACGCGCAACCTCAACAAGCTCGACGTGGCCGATTTCGATTTCGAGGACGCGAGCACGGCCCAGAAGAACAAGTGGGCCGACCGCCTCAACTACGAAGCCAAGGTAGAAAAGCCGTTCGGCAAGACCCAGGTCGTCACGGTCAGCAAGGGCAGCGCCATGCGCACGGTCAAGGCCAAGTACCTCACGCAGTTCAGCTTCCTCAACGGCGTGGGCGTGACGAACGACGTCACCGAAACGATTGCGATCCTTGCGGCGGTTTCCCAGGGCGGTTCGCAAGACAGCGGCGAATGGTAATCGACACCGGATTTTCGCGATTGTGCGGTGGCGGCATCCGTGCCGCCGCCGCGTTTTTCATCGCAGCGGCCTTTGTCGCCGGGTGCGGCCCGGAGGCGCGGTTCAAGGCGCTTTCCAAGGAGCAAAGCGCGGCCTCCGCGGCGCAGAGGGCCCGCGACGCGCAGCGCGCCGGCAAAGTCGAAGAGGCGCGCGAAATCTACGAGGACATCGCCGCGGCGCGGCCGTGTGACGCCATGGCGCGCCTCCAGCTCGGCATCCTTCTGCACGATCTGGCGGACGATCCCTACGCCGCCCTCGGCGAATACCGCGCCTACCTGCGGCTCGCACCGGGTTCGGAAAAGGAGGCGATGGTGCGCGAGCGCATACGCGCCGCGCGCGATTCGATCGCCCGCCGCACTTCGGGCGGCGACACTGCGGATCGCGTCGCGCTTCCGGGCTCCGAGGAGCAGGCGCGCCGCATCGCGGCGCTGGAAGAAGAGCTTACGGCGGCCCGGGCGGAGGCGGACGCCGCCGTCGCGGAACGAAACAGGCTGCGGGGCGACGCCGACAGGCTTCAGCGCGAAATCCTCGCCAAAGACCGCCAAATCGACATCTTGCAGAGCCAGGGCGTAGCCGCCGCGCCAAGCCGCGATTTGACGCGCGCCGCGGAGGCGGACGCCGATCGCTCCGGCGGCGCGGTTTCGTACGCGGCGCCGGTTCAGCCGCAGGGGCCGCGCACCTACAAGGTCCGGCGCGGCGACACGCTCTGGTCCGTGGCGCAGAAGGCCTACGGCGACGCTTCGCGCACGGCCGACATCCGCGCCGCCAATGCAGACCGTCTGCGCGGCAGCGACAAACTGACCGAGGGCATGATCCTCGTGCTCCCCTACTGAACGGAGCGGGGACTCTCGGCCGGCGGAGGCTCTTAAAAGGTGAAAACCCGGGAGGAAACGGAGGCCATCCGGATACGGGGCGCAAGGCAGAACAACCTGCGCGGCATAGACGTCGATATCCGCGAAGGCTTGTTCACGGTCGTGACCGGCGTTTCGGGCTCCGGCAAGTCGTCGCTCGTTTTCGACACGGTTTACGCCGAGGGGCAGCGGCGCTACGTCGAGACGTTTTCTCCGTACGCGCGCCAGTTCCTGGAGCGGCTGCCGCCACCGGCCGTGGATTCCGTGGACGGCCTCCCGCCGGCGATCGCCATCAGGCAGGGCAATCCCGTGCGCAATTCGCGCTCGACCGTCGGGACGATGACGGAGCTGAACGACCGCTTCAAGCAGCTTTACGCCTCGTGCGCCGTACCGGTATGCCCGCATTGCGGCCGCGAAGTCGAGCCGGCCACCGTGGCGTCGGTCCGCGAAGACCTGTCGCGGCGCGGTCTGGCGGGACGCCGCGCAACCGTGGCGTTTGAAGTCGAAGTGCCGGAGTCCGTCGCGCGGGACGACGCCCTGGCGCTCCTCAAGGCGCAGGGATGGACTCGCGTTTCGCAAGTCGGAGGCTCCCGGCTGCGCGTCTCGGTGGGTTCCGTGCGCATCCCCGCGCCCGGCGAACCGGCGGCGCGCCTTGCCGAGGCGGTCGAAACCGCCTTTGAAAAGGGTTCCGGGCTTGCTATCGTCTCCATCCTCGACGACAACCGCAGCGAAACCGAGTCCTTCCGCTACCGCGCTTCCCTTGAATGCCCGGATTGCGGCCACCGTTTCGAGAGGCCGTCGCCAAACCTGTTTTCGTTCAATTCACCGGTCGGCGCGTGTCCGCACTGTAGGGGATTCGGCCGCGTGATCGGCGTGTCCGAGGCGCTCGTCGTGCCGGACCCGCGCAAGAGTCTGGCGCAAGGCTGCTTCAAACCGTTCCAGACCGCGTCTTTCATCGATGCGCAGCGGATGCTCGTGCGCCGGGCGCGCAAAATCGGGTGTCCGGTGGATACGCCGTGGGAGGAACTGCCGCAAAAGTGGCGCCGATGGGCGTGGGACGGCGAGACGGACGACTGGGAGAGCGGCCTCTGGCCGGGCGTCGCGGAGTTTTTCCGGTGGCTGGAGAGCCGCACCTACAAACTCCACGTCCGGGTGATGCTTTCGCGCTACCGCGAATACACGCCCTGCTCCGTCTGCGGCGGCTCCAGGATGCGGCCTGAAGCGCTCGAATGGCGGCTCAAGGCCGGCGGCGACTCGCTCGACGTGGCGCAGCTCTCCGCGCTCACGGTGTCCGGGGCGAAGGCGTTCCTCAAATCGCTCGCCGCCGGGGCGAAGCCCGGCACGCCGCGCGGCGACGCGGCGCTGGCGGTGCTGGAAGGGGCGCTGCCGCGCCTCGACTACCTCGAAGAGGCGGGCGTCGGATACCTCGCGCTCGACAGGCAGTCGCGCACGCTTTCCGGCGGCGAGGCGCAGCGGATAGCGCTCACTACGGCGCTGGGATCGGACCTAACGGGCACGCTTTTCGTGCTCGACGAACCTTCCGTGGGGCTGCACCCGGCGGACACCGCCCGCCTCGTGGCGCTCCTGCGCCGTCTGCGCGACGCCGGCAACACCGTGCTCGTGGTGGAGCACGACCCGTCGGTCATCCTCGCCGCCGACCGGGTGCTGGAGCTCGGCCCCGGGCCGGGCGAACGCGGCGGAAACGTGGTTTTCGACGGCACCGTGCCGCAACTCCTCGCGAGCCGCAAGTCCGTTTCCGCCCCGTGGCTGAAGCGCGAGGCGGCGGGCAAAACGCGCGGCGTCCCTCTCGAAGGCGATTCGCCGTCCCTTCTTCTCGCGGCCGAAGCCGCGCCGCGCCGCTGTCTGCGCCTTGTCGGAGCAAGCGAAAACAACTTGAAAAACCTGACGGTCGAGTTTCCGCTCGGCGCGATCACGGTCGTGACCGGCGTTTCCGGCTCCGGCAAGTCGTCGCTCGTGTGCGACACGCTTTTCCCCGCCGTCTCAAGGGCGCTCGGCGTGCCGCAGCCGCAGTGCGGCGCGTTCAAAGCCGTGGAAGGCGCGGAAAACTTTTCCTCGGTCGAGATGGTCGATCAGACGCCGATCGGCAAAAGCGCGCGTTCGACGCCGGCGAGTTTCGTCGGCGCTTTCGACGCCATACGCGCCGTTTTCGCCGCGACCCCCGGCGCCCGCGCCGCCGGACTGGGGATCGGCGACTTCAGCTTCAACGGCGGGCTCGGGCGGTGCCCGGAGTGCGAAGGCTCTGGCTTTGAACACGTCGAGATGCAGTTCCTGTCCGACGTCTATCTGCCGTGCGAAGCCTGCGGGGGGAGCCGCTACCGCGCGGAAACGCTCGCCGTCAAGGTGCCGCGCGCGGACGGCGGCGGCGACATTTCGATAGCCGACGCCCTTTCGCTCACGGTCGAGGAAGCCGCCGCGGCGTTCGCCGGGCACAAAGCGGTGGTCGATGCCCTGAAGCCGCTCGCCGAAGCCGGCCTCGGCTACGTAAAACTCGGCCAGCCCGTTCCCACGCTCTCCGGCGGCGAAGCGCAGCGCCTGAAACTCGCCGGATTTCTTGCGTCGCTGGCGGCAAAGGGCGCCAAGTCGGGCGACAAGCCCGCCCTGCTGCTTTTCGACGAGCCTACGACGGGACTGCATTTCAGCGACATCGAAGCGCTCCTCGGCGTCATGCGCCGCCTCGCCCGCGAAGGGCACACGCTCGTCGTGGTCGAGCACAACCTCCAAGTCATGCGCGCAGCGGACTGGATCGTCGATCTGGGGCCGGGCGGCGGCGAAAACGGCGGCCGCGTCGTGGCCGAGGGACCTCCGGCTCTCGTGGCCGCCGGGCCGGGCGCCACGGCTGCGGCGCTCGGGTCCGGATGAGGGCCCGCCCGCGGCGG
>JAFSUV010000159.1 GCA_017450425.1 Kiritimatiellia bacterium | reverse complement strand
GCCGCAGCTCGGCGTCCGCCGGGCGCCGCGAGTTGACGATTTGCGCGTATTTCGCCTCGATGCGGCTGGTCGCCTCGTCGATCGCGGCGTTGAAAATTTCGCGCTTGTCCTTGAAATACTGGTATAGCGCCGTGCGCGAAATGCCGCACCCCTTCGCGATCATGCCGAAGTTCACCGCCGCGTAGCCCTTGCGGCTGAAGAGCCACAGGCTTTCGGCGATGATCGCGCGTTTGCGCTGTTCGTGATCGACGGTGCGTCTCATTGCCGGTTTTCCGGCGGCTCGTAGTTGTCCGGGTCGCCGAGATAGAGTTCCGCCTCGTCGATGCCGAGATACGGCGCGCCGGTGATCGATTCGTAGGCTTCCTTCGCCGCCTTCGCGTTCCGCGGGAGCTTGCCGTCTTCGATGATATCGACGAGCGCCTGCAGCACCTTGACGCGCGCGTCCGACGCCTTGGCCGCGTCGTCCTCGCCGTCGATGATTTCGAGCGCGCTGTTGACGAGCTGCGCGCCGATGCCGTCGAGCGTGTCGGGGCGCGAGACGGTGGCGAGCGCCGCCGCGGCGATGTCGAAGCGCTGCATGCCGGACTCTATCTGCGTAAGCGCGATTTCCCAGGCGTTGCCGGCTGCGGCGGCCACTTCCTCGTCGCGGTCGCCCATCGCGGCGGTCAGTTCCGGCAGGGCGTCCGCCCCGAACCACGCGAGCGCCTCGACCGCCCCCGCGCGAACCTCCGCGTTCGGCGACGCGAGCGCCTTCTCGGCGGCGGCGAGCGTGCGCTCGAAGTCGTTGGCGTCGATCGCGTCCTGCACCGCCTGGGCGCGCTTGCGGTCTTCGCCCGTCAAATTCTTGAACATGTCGAGATCCGGTTTGGCGTCCCCGGAGCCTTTCGGCCTGGCGGCCGTTTTCCGCGCGCCCATCGCGCCGCGTACCGCATCGCGCGGATTCTTGCTCCCGCGCGTCCGCTCGCGCTTCAATGCGACTTTCGCCTTCCCTTTCCCGTCCGGTTCGCCGCCGGGCGCGAAAGTAAAATACGCCAGCGCCGCCGCCGCAATCGCGGCAAACACCCAAACCAACTTTTTCATATCGCCGATTATATCATAATCTTGTCTTGCGCCACGCGACCGCGGCGACCAAGGACTGTCGCCCTTGCCGTTTGCCTTTCCGCATGGCATCGCGGCGGATATGCTATAATTGCGGCGTCTTGGCGGCAACGCCGGGCTTTGGCGCCGGAGGGGAGAAATCCGAAGGGTCGAGAGGAACGCGGCAAAACCGCGCAACCGTTTCAGCATCACGCTGACAAGTCGTTCATCCGAAATACGACCAACTATTTCACTTCAGGAACGGCATGTGAGTGGAGATGCGCTCATCGGGCGCATCTTCTTCTTCATGTATTCCTGAATGGCCTTTGGTCGGGCTACGGATGAGTGCATGAGAAGAAAGTGCGCTCCTTTTTCATGCCCGCGAGGCTCCTCCGCGACTGGACGAACAGCAGGGCGCGGCAGGGAAAAACACGGCGATGGCAAAGCGCGACACACGGGCGGGGAACCGCAACCTCGAAGACGCAAAACGGGCGAGAAAAGACGAGTTCTACACGCAGATGGCAGACATCGCAAACGAACTCAAGCACTACAAAGCGCATTTTCGCGGCAAGAGCGTTCTTTGCAACTGCGACGACCCCCGCGAAAGCCAGTTCTTCAAGTATTTTACGCAGAACTTCGAGATCTTCGGCTTGAAGCGGCTGGTGGCGACGTGCTACAAAAGCCAGGACAAAGACCTTTTTTCGCAGAATGACAGCGAAAAGGCGATATATCAAATCTACGAAGGCGACAAGAACGGCAATTTGCAGGTTGACGACAGTGAAGTAGGCATACACGAGTTCAAGGG
>JAFSUV010000158.1 GCA_017450425.1 Kiritimatiellia bacterium | reverse complement strand
GCAACTCGTCGGATGCGGAACACGGCGCGGCGTCGATCGAAAGCGTTATGTCAACGCGCACCTTTTGCGGCGCGGAGCGCTCGGCGGCGGTGGCGCCAAGCGCAGCCTCCACTTCCAGTCCGGAAATTTCCAGCGTGTCTCTCGCTTTTCCGCCTCGTCTTTCGCTCATTTGCGCGCTCCTTTCGCGGCGAACCTGTGCGCCAGGACCCACACGGCCACGACAGCGGCAAGCGCAAGCGCGATCCAGCCGTAGTTTTCGGAAACAAGGGCTTTGCCGCGCTTCACGAGCTCCAGATACGTCATGTCCTGCGCCGCGTGGCCGAAGTACCCGCCCACGGCGAGCAGCACGAGATTCCACGCCCCGGCGCCGAGCGCCGTGAAAAACGCGAAGCGTCCGAGCGGCATGCGCGCGAACCCGGCCGGAATCGATATTATCTGCCGGATCACGGTGACGAGGCGGCACACGAAGGTCGTGATGTCGCCGTAGCGGCGAAAGAGGTCTTCGGCTCTGGCAAGCGTCTGCTCCTTGAGGAAAAACCACTTGCCGTAGCGGTACAGGAACGGTCTGCCGAGCCTGAGGCCGAGCCAGTAGTTGACGAACGCTCCGGCGAGCGATCCCAGGGTGCCGACCGCCAGCGCGAGGGCGGCGTCGGGCCACGGAGCGTGCAGCGTGAGTTCCCCGCGAAAAGCGAGGAACCCGGCCGGGATCATCACGACCTCGCTCGGAAACGGGATGAAGGAGCTTTCGATCGCCATGAATACGAAGACGAGCGCCAGACCCCATGTCGGGGCGTACGCCGCCACCTGTTCGAGATGGGAAGCAAGTGTTTCCAGCATTTTTTCGGGAGCGATTCGTGTTGTCGATTGATTTGCGGCCCGTATTCTAGCAAACCGCAGATTGGACTTTTCCGGTTTTGAGAAATTCTTCGGGGTTTGCGCGCCGTCCGGCGCAAACGAGCTCGAAGTGGAGGTGTTCGCCGGTGGCAAGACCGGTTTTTCCCATGTAGCCGAGACGGTCGCCGGGCCTTACGCGATCGCCGGGCTTTACCTGCACCGTCCCGCGCTCGAGATGGTAGTAGCGGGTTTCGACGCCGCCATCGTGGCAAAGCGAGACGAAATTGCCTTCCGGGCGCTCGCGGTCGAAGCCGGGAACGGCGTCGCGCGCCTCCTTCACGGTGCCTTCAAGCGGCGCGACGATCCACGACTCGCCGAGGGCAGACCCCGTCCACACCGCGCCGTCGATGCCGCCGTGGAAGCGTTTTTCGCCCGTTGCCGGGTGGACGCGCCACCCGAACGGCGACGTTTCCATGAAGTCGCCTTCCCGCTCGAAGACGCGGCAACGCTTCAGGCCGAACGGACGCCGCCCCTTTGCCAGCATTTCCCCGAGCGTTCCCGGCGTGTCCATCTTCCTTCAGGTGGCGGCGGGCGCGGCTGTTGCGGCGGCGGCGGGCGCGCCGGGAGCCACATTCTGCGCCCGCACCTTGATGTGCAGCTCGCGCAGCTGCTTCTCCGAGACGGGATGCGGGCTGTTCATCATCGGCTCCTGCGCTTTCTGGTTCATCGGGAACGCGATGACTTCGCGGATGTTCTCCGAGCCGGTGAGGAGCATGACCATGCGATCCACGCCCGGCGCGACGCCGGCGTGCGGCGGCGCGCCGTACTTGAACGCATTGGCGAGCGCCGGGAAGCGGTTGTAAACCTCCTGAGCCGGGTATCCGCAGAGTTCGAACGCCTTGAGCATGACGTCCGTGCGGTGGTTGCGCACGGCGCCGCTCGAAAGCTCGATGCCGTTGCACACGATGTCGTACTGGTAGGCGACGATGTCGAGCGGGTTTTTATTGAGAAGCGCGTCCATGCCGCCCTGCGGCATCGAAAACGGATTGTGCGAGAAGATGAGGGCGCCGGTTTCCTCGTCCGTCTCGAAGAACGGGAAATCGACGATCCAGCAGAAGCGGAAGGCGTCCTTTTCGATGAGACCCATCGTCTCGGCAATGTCCGTGCGGACGAGGCCGGAGAGCCGGTGGCACTCGGCGACGGGCGCGGCCATGAAGAAGAGCGCGTCGCCCTTCTCCATCCCGGCAAGCGCCTTCATTTCCTCGTGCTGTTCGGGCGTGAGGAACTTCGCGATCGGCCCCTTGAGCTCGCCTTCGGGCGTCCAGGTGATGTAGCCGAGGCCCTTGCCGCCGTTCTCCTTCACGTTGTGTTCGCGCTTGTCGAACCAGGTGCGCGACTGCTTCACCGCGCCCTTGACGAGCAGCCCCTTCACGAGGCCGCCCTTTTCGACGGTCGAAGCGAACGCCTTGAAGCCGGCCTTGGCGAAGGAGGCGGACATGTCGATCCACTCGAGCGGGTTGCGCAG